>CAUVMY010000053.1:0-7803 GCA_963552845.1 uncultured Bacteroidia bacterium | reverse complement strand
CTATATTCTGCTCCGACAAACGTGCACACGCGGCTAGATACAATAGCAATGTGACGGTAATGACAACAAAGTAGACGGTTCTCATTTTCCTATAGTTTTAGGTCTGTTGCCTATTTTCGAGTTTTTGCACTCGAGTTTCATGAACTAGCTTTCTTCAGTACAAGCGGAAACACCTAAAATTTCAAGAAGGCTTAAAGTAAAAAGGCAGCTCTGGTATCAAAATTATTCATCTTGTTGGTTCCACGACAATGTACGGCAATATGCAAATTGGGTTACAAAATGGTATTGTTTCAGACATATCGGAGGACAAGAAGCGGGTGTGCCAAAACTACGTTGACACACCCGCTTCTTGAGTACTGATTACGTTAGACTATGAACTTATGAACTAATTGAATGCGTGTATCTTGCCGATGTCCGCAGTTGTGTTTAGCACTTGTTTTATTTCGCCCGTAGTTGGGTCGTATTGCCATATACCAGCCGCGTGCTCGCCACCAGCAGTAAAGTACATCTTGTTCTTCCAGCGCAAGAGCGCACCACTATGTCCATTCGACAGGGGAATATTACTCAAACGCGTAATAGTTTTCGTATTGAGGTCTATGACACAAGCGGCAGAGTTCCGTGCCGTAAGTGGATCGCCACTGAGCTCAGCAATTCCTACGAGGGCAGCTACTTTTCCCCCGCCAACGTATTCTACGTTGTAGAGTGATGCCGCTTTGTACTGAGTGCCTGTAATGTTAGTCGTACTGATGTCCCATGATTGATTTTCGTCAAAATCTTGTGAGCCGTTGGGTATACATAAGAACCCGTTTTTGAGATAATTTGGGTTGTAAGCAAAGAACCCTGTGCAAGCGATCCAAATATCCTTGGCTTCGTTAGTAAACATAAGTCCATTAAATAGGGGACGCGTGGGAAAACAAAGACCAGTCTTTTTCTCCGAGATCATTTTCAAGACTTTGTCTGTTGCTACATCAATTACGAGCACATCGCTTTGTAAGTAGTCATCGTAGGGCATAGAGTTGGCACCGCCCTGATTGAGTGGCAAGTAATAGATGCCATCGCGCACCATACCTATTGATGGCTCTGGGTTTTTATCTCCGTGCGCATAGCTTGACAAGTCGATCTCGCCCGTTTTAGTAAACGACTTCAAGTCTACAATCCAGATAATCCCCAGTTGGTAGAATGTGATATAGGCTTTGTCTGCACTAACCTGCACCAGATTCCCAGTGCTGTTTGCCACCAAGGGCAGTTCTGCCACTTTCTTCAGCTCTTGCCCTTCGCGATGGTATTTTGTCATGGTGTGTGTCGTCGCGTAGAAGCCAGGTAGTGTGTATACGTCATCTCCGATTACCGAGACTGGAGCAGCCATATCTAGCTGTATCGAGGTGCTAAGATCCAGCTCTCCACTGATGTTCGGCACCATTTGGATGTATGACGAACCAGACTTACCATCCGGATTTTTTACGGTTGTTTCTAGAAGGTAATTGCCTGCCAATTCATCTAATACAGGGAATTTTTCCTCCTTTTTCGTTTTTTCTTTCTCGCACGATGCTCCTAAGAGCATGAGTGCACTCATGGCTATAAGTGACCACCTTTTTAGCTCGATCATGATATGTATATACTTAGTTTTACAGATTGATCCCGTAAGTATGAGTAAGGCTATTTGAGAATATAGCGCACTTTCACGCCGAAGCTCCGCCCTGGCAGTGGACGGTTAAATTCGGAGAGAAGCTCCGCATCGGCGAGGTTCTTTATACTTCCAGAAATAAAAAGTCGCTGGTTGAGGAAACTATGCTCCAGCCCCACATCGAAGGTAAGACTGCGTGGAATTCGTCGTTGCTGCAACTTCGTAATCTCGAAATCATAAAGGTACTCCTCGGTGAATGCTACGTCACCGTATAGCCGTGTATTCTGCCCTGTACCGCCAAAAAGGTTCTCACGATGGAACTCCAGCCCCGCATTCCCCATCAACCAAGGGATGTTAGGCATCCGTTTCCCTTTCGTGGGATTGGGGAGCGAACTGGCTTCCATCTGCTTGCGTACATCGCGAAGGTCTTGGTAAGTCGCATTAGCGTAGGCATAGAGAAAAGAAAATATATCTGCTTTTATTTCAAACTCAGCTCCGAGTGAACGCATTTCGCCGAAGTTTACATATTGCGCTCCGAGATACCCCTTCTCAAAACGAATCATGTCCTGTAGGTACATGTAAAAAGCACTCACCTCTATCTGGAGATTTGTTGCGTGTTGCCCTGTGAGATCGTAGAGCAGTCCAGCATTCAAACTCGTATTGCGCTCGGGGAGAAGGCTTTGCGCTGGGGTTATATTGATACCATCGCCCAGTAGCTCCGATTCGGCAGGAATACGGACATCGTATCCCACAGAGAGTTTTGCAAGAAAAGAGGGGGTAATGCGAAAACGCATAGCATCGCTTAACCCCCAACTTTTACGGTCTAGTGCAATATTTTTACGTACTACTGTATAGATATCACGTAATTGGGTATCCATCGAATAGAGGTAGAACTTGGCAGTGAGCGAGTTAAGAAAGCGATCTGCTGGGCTATGGAAATCATAAGATAGCCCAGATACTAAACTATGCATGTGCGAATTAAAATCCATCTGCATCCTGAATGTCTCTTCCTTAAGAGGATCGCGCGGATAACCGTTGGCAAGTGTATAGACGGTGTTCCAATTGAACACATGTTGAGTTGTTAAAAGATATTCGAGATTGAGCTTGCTCAGAAGAGTAAATTTTCGGTTATCTGATTTTGATGGCCAACGGTTCTCAGTTAACTCGCCCCCTTTTGCTGCATTGGAGGGGTAGTGGCGTCCGTGCCAGTCATGCCATCCTTGTGCGGTATCTATCAGACGGAACTGCGTATAGCCCGTTACTAGCGCCCATTCGAAGTCTAAACCAGGGATAAAAAAATCGGTCTTCTCTACGGTACTCGCAAGAGCGATTAGGCGCGAAATTGTTTCCGCTTTCCGAATATCATACTCAATGCCTTGTATCTCACGGCGAGTTTCCGAATAGGCAGGTTCTATCTCAATCTTGTCGAACCACCATTTGTGCGCCTTAATTGAAGCTCCGATAAGGTACTTTTGGAAGGCATCATGGTTACGGCGCACTTTTAGACTCCTATCGGTCGGAATGCGCATAGTGTAGTTGTTGTCAGTGTATGTATACCCCCCACCGATGCCCCACACGAGCCCTAGGTCGCGAATGTTACGTTTGAATACTGTCTGTGCACGGTGAGTATTGAACGACTCGTATGAGTAGCTGATGTCTGCGTAGTGCTCAGGATAGTCTTTGAGCACCAGATTTACAGCACCTCCCATAGATGAGCCTCCAAGTTTAGCGGGCACTACTCCTTTGTAAACTTCAATGCGGTCGATCATGTCGACAGGAATATCATTGAGCGTCAAAAAGTCACTTTGGTCGCTAAGAGAAGTTCCTTCAATAAAATAACCAATGCGTTTTCCTTCAAGTCCACGTAGCGAGATGCGTGAAGCACTCCCAACGCCTCCTGATTGGCGAATCGCTATTCCAACGGTTTTAGCAAGTATCCCCTCCATGTCACTCACCTGACCTTGCATCTGACTCATGCTAATCACAGAGATGGGCATAGCCTGTTCGCGAATCTTACGAGCTTCACTTTTCGCCACAATCATGACCTGCTCTAATGTTTGGAGTTCCTCTTCCAGCGCTATTGTCAGACGTTTGTTCTCATCGACGGTTAGTACGATATGTTGTGTTTGTTGTTTGTAGCCGACATATGAGAATTGAACCGTGTAAGTGCCGGGAGTGAGCCCGTCTAAGGTAAAATTGCCTTGTCGATCGGTTACGACACCGCGTTTTACTTGCTCAACGTAAACGAGCGCACCAATAAGGGCTTCGTTGTTACGTGCATCTACAATATTGCCTGTAAGGCGTACCGTAGACGCGCCCATTGCCACGCTAAAAAAACAAACTAATAGCAGGAGTAATATTCTCTTTCTCATTCAACGTTGAGCATCCTTTTTCAATAACAGCACAAAGGTTATGCTTTTATTATTAAAAACAAATACAGATAAGTATGTATTGTCTTATTTAGAATGTCTGATGCAAGAGGAATTGAATGTTTAATCCGATTGTAGATGACTCCCTCATCATGTTAAAACACAACATTCTTCCGTTATCGGACAAACGGAGAATCGCGTTTTACTCCTCTCTGTCGGGTTATCAATGTTTTTGTAGCTGCGAGTTCTGCTGTACTTGTCTCATCACGCCGTGACGTGTATTATTCGCATTGCGTGCATTTATTTTATGGCATGACGTGAATAAGGTATTAACCGAAAATATGCCAATGGCGTATTTAACGATGTTTTGGAATGAATAATCGCAACATCTGCAATACGTGTGCGCCGCACACGGCGGGCGAGGCACGCCTCGCCCCTACAATCGCGCCTAAGGCGCGAACCATTAACTCCTTAACTCTTATGCGCCTTGTCAGAGCATCAAATCTTTCGCAAAAGAGAGACCGAACTCGGGCACTCGTATTTTTTACGAGCTGTTTTTTACAGACTCTTACAATGCGTTACCCGTGGCACTCTGTGGGGCATCTAACTTTACAAAAACAACGGGGGAATTGACCCAAACAAAAAACAGTACTTTTGTCATACTATTTTACTAATCTTATTAAGGTAGGTTGCATGAAAAAATGTTTAACGCTCCTAGCGTTTTTAGCGCTAGGTCTCTCGTTATTTGCGCAACAGCGCACGGTGACGGGAGTGGTCACTTCTGCCGAAGACAATGAACCCCTCCTTCAGGTAGTGGTACAGGTCAAAGGCACGCAAACTGCGGTGGTTACCGATGCTGATGGACGTTACTCTATCCGTGTTGCAGATCCGACCGCTGTGCTCGTTTTCTCTTACACGGGATACGCTACACAGGAAATTACAGTAGCAGAACAAGAAACTATCAACGTCGTAATGGCGGCATCCGTTGAAGAGATAGACGAAGTTATGGTCGTAGCTTTCGGGAAAGCTAAAAAGAGCGCGTTTACAGGGTCAGCAGTCTCTGTAGGCGAAAAAGAGTTGGAGCGCAAGCAAGTTTCCAACGTGATGAATGCCCTCTCGGGGAAAGTCCCTGGGGTGACGATTTATTCCTCTAATAACCAGCCTGGTACAGGCTCTTCTGTCCGCATTCGTGGTACAGGTTCTTTTTCGGCGGGTAGCGATCCTCTCTACGTAGTAGACGGCGTACCTTACGATGGCGACATCTCCGCTATAAATCCTGCCGATGTAGAGAGTACCGTGTTGCTAAAAGATGCAGCTTCTGCGGCGTTGTACGGTGCACGTGCAGCCAATGGTGTTGTAATGATTACGACGAAGAACGGCGCAAATGCTAAACAGACGGGGGTTGCTAATATCAACCTTGCTGCGAAGGTCGGTTATAACTTCAAGGGGATACCTTCGTATGACCGCATTACAGACCCTAAGAAGTATGTAGAGAAGTATTACGAAGCGCTTTACTACTATTATCGCTATTCCTCCGCACGCCACATTGGTTCTACTGAAGAGCAGCAAATGTCGGCTGCACAGGATGCTATCCTTAATCGTGAGTCTGGGCTAGTTTACTTCCCTTTCACTCTTAATGATCCATCAGCCGATTGGTTTACAAAGAATCCCGACGGAACGTTCTCTATGAATAAGGATGCTACGCTCGGCAGATGGCATGTAGACCCAAGTACAGGCAAGAAGTATTGGATGCAGCCAGACGACTGGGACAAGGAGGCATACTTGCCCAACATGCGTCAGGAGTACAACCTCTCTGTTTCGGGACGTTCTGACAAAGTGAACTATTTCTTCTCGGCGGGCTATCTCAACGACAAAGGTTACTTGCGTGGGTCTAGTTACGAACGCTATTCTTCGCGTTTGCGTGTGGACTTTACACCCAAGTCTTGGCTCAAGATGGGTGGTAATGTAGCGCTCTCGGCTAGTTCGATAGATGCGTATTCGGGCACCAATTCGGGCTCTAGTAGTGACAACATTTTTGCTTTGATAAACTATGCGGGACCTCACTACCCGATTTGGGTACGTGACGAAAATAAGCGCATTGCTAGGAACAGTCTAGGACTTCCGATCTACGACTTTGGTTCGGGACAGTTCCCAGGTCTATCTAACCGTCCACTGTTACACTGGTCGAATCCGCTGGCTACAAAGATCTACGACCTAAATATAGATGAAGCTTATACGGGAGCGCTACGTGATTATATCGACTTTATTCTCCCCTACGGATTTAAGGTTACGCTCAACATGGGCTTTGATATCAATCAGAATGGTGCTACTGAAACCTCTAACCCGCTTTATGGACAGAATGCTTCCACGGGCGGTTCTATCGTAAGAAGTGAATCGCGTTCTACTTCCTTGAACGTGCAGCAGTTGTTGAATTGGTCACGTTCGTTTGATGAACACCACTTCGATGTTGTGCTCGGACACGAATACTATGCGAGCGAAAACAAACTTTTGCAAGGGAGTAGGAAACAACTTTTCCGACTCAAAACACGCGAGCTTTCAGGTGCAATATCCGATCATCAGGCAACTTCTTCTAGCCGTCGTTACCGCGTAGAAGGATACCTTGCACGTGCTTCTTATGATTGGAAGGAACGCTACTTCCTTAGTCTCTCTTTCCGTCGCGATGGTTCTTCGCGTTTTGCTAAGAATGCTCGTTGGGGGAATTTCGGTAGTGTGGGCGCTTCTTGGTTAATACATCAGGAGGCATTCATGGAATCTTTCCGTACTTGGCTTGACATGTTGAAATTCAAAGCGAGTTACGGTATTCAAGGGAATGACCAAATCGGGCTACAGTTTGGCTATAAGGATCTTTACTCGCTCCGTAATCTGAACGATGAGTTCGGGGTAGCTTTCTCGGCAAAGGGGAGTGAGAACCTGACATGGGAAACGAGTCACAACCTCAATATAGGTATAGAATACGGCGTACTCGGTAACCGACTCACGGGGAGTATCGACTTCTTCCGTCGTGCCGTTTCTGACATGTTGTTCGAGGTAACCGTACCTCCGAGTTCGGGGTATTCGTCTTTCTGGTCCAATGTAGGGCAGATGAACAATACGGGGGTTGACTTCGAGATTCGTGGCGTTCCATATCGTACCCACAAAGTAGAGTGGACGGCTTACCTTAATGGTAGCCATGTTACGAACCGTATCGTAAAACTTCCCGAAGAGTGGAATAAGAGTTCTAAATGGGGTTATGTAAGTGGCAACTATGTTTACCGTGAGGGTGGTTCGTTGGCAGATTTGTTTATTCCTAAATATCTCGGTTTGAACGATAAAGGGGAAAGCAGATGGCAGACAGCAGACGGAGAGACGACCGACTACTCGGTTGCTTCAAAAAATGAAAACCGCGTCATATTTCCAGCTAAGCAAGATATCTTGCGTGGTGGCTTTGGCTCGAATGTAGATTTTTACAACTTCGACTTCGGAGTATCATTCACTTACGCATTTGGTGGTCGCGGTATCGACCAGACTTACATGGACTTGATGCACGGTGGTGCACAGAATGGTACTGCAATGCACAAAGACCTCCTGAAGGCTTGGACACCCGAACGTCCTAATACGGATGTACCGCGTTTAACTACCTCGGAAGGGGCGCGTCAGAATGGTATCTCCGATCGTTTCTTCATTAGTCGCAGTTATTTGGCGATTGATAATATAACATTTGGGTATACGCTCCCACAAAACTGGGCAGACAGACTCTATCTCTCTTCATTGCGCGTGTATGCTGTAGCAGACAATGTTTGGCTCTTCTCA
>CAUVMY010000052.1:0-7842 GCA_963552845.1 uncultured Bacteroidia bacterium | reverse complement strand
CTAAATCGGGTAGAAAATAGTTGAGCGTCTGTAGGTATTTGACTAGGAATGTCGGTGTCCCTGTAGCATACCAATAGTCTTTTAGTTTTTTCTTTTGCAGTACATTGAGCAAGCTAAACGGATTGTATACGTGTTCTCCATCCTCACTAAACAGATAGCCGTCATAGCGTTTCTTAAGTGCAGCAATTGTAGCCTCGTGTGTCAATTGTAGAGCCTCTGCGAGTGCCTTTATCTCAGGCGTAAAATAAGCTACGAGCTCCTCCTCCGTAATACCACAAATGCCCGCGTATGCGGTATCCATACTGATATCGTTGAGGTTGTTGAGTCCGCTGAAGATGGTCAACTTGCCAAAACGGGATACACCTGTAAGGAACACGAAACGGAGATATCGGTCACAGTTTTTGATGTTTGAGTAAAGCCCGTAGAGCATCGACCTGTAGGTTTCGTAGAGCTCTTTGTTTACTACCGATTCCAACAGGGGTTTGTCATACTCATCAACCAAGAAGACCACTTGTTGTCCTGTTTTTTGATAGGCTCGTTTTATTATGCCCTCAAAACGACCAGAGAGCGAATCGTCCTCATTCCCTTCGCCATAAAGCCCTTCCCAATCTCGCAAATGGCGGTTCAGTATTTTTACGAGGTCTTCCGTGGTTCTATAGCTTTCACTATTCAAATCGAGGTATAGTATCGGGTACTTCTGCCACGCTTCCCGTTTTTCTAGTGCCGCGAGTGCTGGTTCTGCTTGTTCGAGCGATAGTCCCGCAAAGAGGGGTTTATTCCCCTCAAAATAGGCTTGTAGAGTTGACAAAAAGAGGCTTTTCCCAAAACGGCGCGGACGACTTAGAAAGTAAATACCTCCTCCTCTGAGTAGGGGTACGATATATTGCGTTTTATCCACGTAAAGGAGTTCTCGTTCTCGTAGCTTTTCAAAGCTCTGTATCCCAATAGGTAACTCCCGTAGCGTTTCAGTCGTCATCTTGATGCCTCCTCGTTCTTACTACGAAGGTAGGGAAAAACGGCGTTTTGAGTATGTTAGAATCCAACGTTGTTAGACCAACGGTTAAAGAGTAAGGGAACTGTTATTCTTAGTTTCTTTACTTGTATGGGGCATGTATTTTTAGTACGGGTTCAGAGTGACAGGCTACTCGTGTGTAGGTGTTGAATACGATCGTTATTCTCTTGAATATTACCGTTTTTCTCGTAACGGAAAACTTGATTCGCTCGTATACTCGCATTGCGTACAGCCGTATGCAAGATAGCTTCGTAAAGTGGCGAAGCATGCCTGTCCCCTCTGGGGGCGATGCCAATCAAAACTAAACGGAGATCTTCCGAGGGAGATCTCCGTTATGGATAAAGCATTTCTTTGAGTTAATGGCTTACACAGAGAGTGTGTAGTAGGTCTAGTATAAATTATTTTTTTGGGAGTGTGAGTACATACGTAATAATGTTTCTTCCATTCATTCACTACGGATGAAATGTACGTATTAGTTCCGTGTGTCCCACACGCAGTACATAGTGCTATGATCTCAATTCTGCGTTAAACTCTTCTTTGTAGCGCTTAACCAGTTTATTCATGCAGCCGTCTATATCGGCATCTGTTAGTGTTTTCTCCGCACTTTGTAAGATGAAGCTAATAGCATACGATTTCATTCCTTCTAGAATGCCTTTGCCTTCGTATACGTCAAACAATGCTACATCGTGTACTAATTTCGGTGCTGTGCGAAATGCAAGGTTACGCAGTTCTGCAAACTGCACCGAATGTTGTACTAAGAGTGCCAAATCACGGCGAACTTCTGGGAAACGTGAAGGTGGGGTTATTTCCACACGTTGACTCCTGTAATGAGCCTCAAGAGCTTCGCAATCCAGTTCGGCGTAGTAAACGGGAATTTTAATACCAAATCGTTTGCAAAATTTAGGCGAAAGTACCCCTAGTGTACCCAAGCCCTGTTCTTCGAATACTAGCGAAGCTGCTTCAACATATACTTCAGCGGTTGTGCCCTCTCTCCTGTAATCTATTGCGTGCAACGGATAGTTGTAAGCCGCTAACACTGCTTCTACATAGCCTTTGAGTTGGAAAATTGAGGCAGTACGCGCGCTGCCTAACCATGAGGCTGGTTCTATCTCGCCTGTGAGTGCTAATGCCAGTTGCCTCTTCTCGCAACGTTGCCCTGCTTTCCCATCGCGCTGAAAGATATTCCCCACTTCAAAGAGTTTCAAATTCTCTTGCTGGCGTGTCACGTTGCGCGCAACCGTGTCCAGCATGCCCAGAAGGAGACTTGGACGCAGTGTATCTAAGTCGCTGCTCAAAGGATTAAGCAATTGTATGAGTCGTTCCTCATTGTAGAGCACCTTTGCATCTTCACCACGTACAAGTGAAAGTGCCATAATCTCCTGAAAACCTGCCCCCACGAGCGAATTGGTTACCGATTCTAAGCGTGGACGACGATAATCGTTGCGTGAGTCGAGGCTAAATGCAATGCGGTTTTCGCCGAGTGGCGGGAAGCCCCCTAAACGCAGAATCTCTTCTACTACATCAGCTTCGCGTGTCACATCTATGCGGTAGTAGGGTACAGAAAGCTCCCATACGCCATTGCCTTTGTCGGTGCGTTTTATCTCCAAACCTTCGAGAATCTTATCCAACTTGTCGTTGTCAATGTCGTAACCTAACAGCTGTTTGGCACGTGCTACATTGAACTCTACACGGTGCGGTTCGCACGGCTTGGGGTAAAAATCTAGTATCTCGCCGTCTACTGTACCGCCAGCGATCTCTATGATTAACTGCGCGGCACGAAGCAAGGAATAAGGTGTAAATTGTGGGTCAATACCGCGTTCAAAACGGAAAGACGCGTCTGTATTTAGACCTTGTGTGCGTGCAGTACGACGAACACTAACAGGGGCAAAAACAGCCGCTTCTAAGAAAAGATCGGTTGTGTTTTCGGTAACGCCCGAGGTTAACCCGCCAAAGACACCTGCTAGGCAAAGTGGTGTTGTTCCATCACAAATGCACAGATCGGTTGCCAAAAGTTTACGCTCTTTTTCGTCTAATGTGGTAAATGCAGTTCCAGTTGGAAGTGTGCGTACTGAAACTTTGTGTGTTGTAAATGCTTTGAGGTCGAATGCGTGCAACGGATTGCCAGTCTCGTGCAATACAAAGTTTGTAATATCTACAACGTTGTTGATAGCACGTAGCCCGATAGCTTCGAGAGCATTTTGTAGCCATGAGGGTGACGGTGCTACTTTCACGCCGCGAATGGTAAGCCCGCAATAACGAATACAGCGCTCTGTATCAATATCGCCGAGTTGTATAGCTGTGGGGGAGGGGGTAAAATGAAGATTTGGTAGTTCTGGTAACGCGGCTTGGCACGGTGCAGCAAGGTTAAGGTAAGCGGCGAGATCGCGTGCAACACCATAGTGCGACATGGCATCTGCGCGGTTTGCCGTGAGTCCGATTTCAAAGATAGTGTCTCGTTCTACAGGGAAGATTTGGTCAAGAGGAGTCCCTACAACACTATCTGTGGGTAGCACCAAAATACCGTCGTGGCTTGTTCCTAGCCCAATTTCGTCTTCGGCACATAGCATTCCCTCAGAAGGCTCGCCGCGAAGTTTAGATTTCTTTATGGTAAAACTATTCCCTTCGTGGTCATAAAGCACAGTTCCAATGGTCGCAACTGCTACTTTTTGTCCTTGAGCTACGTTCGGTGCACCGCACACGATGGAAAGCAATGCCTCGCCCCCAATATTTACCTGTGTACAATGTAATTTATCGGCATTAGGATGCTGTACGCACGTTACCACTTCACCCACGACTAGTCCGCGTAAACCGCCACGTATTGATTCTATTTCTTCCTCGTGCTCCACTTCTAGTCCGATCGTTGTTAACGCTACAGAAACGTCATGCGGAGAGAGTGTTGTCGCAATGTAACGGCGCAACCAATTGTAGGAAATTTTCATGTCCTGTCTTCAAATAAAAGCTATATGAGAATAAATGGAACTACTCTTTTACGGTAGTCCGCGAGATGTAAATAAACCCCTTGTCGTTCGCATACGTCTTGGCGGGGTCTTTTAGGATGAAAAAATAGATTCCGTCGGAAATGTCTTGACCGCGCTCGTCTTTTCCGTCCCAAACGATGTATTTTGCCTCAGCTTTGTATACAAGTCCGCCGTTTCGGTTGAAAACCATGAATGTCATGGTTTCGGAGCTTTTTAGCTCGAGGTTGTCATTGATTCCATCCCCATTAGGGGTGAAAATGTTAGGAATTTCTTTAGGGGGTTGGGCAGTTGCCAAAGAGGAAACACCAAAGGTGAGGAGTACAAACAAGGTGAGCGGTAGGAGTTTTACTCCAAGTTTATATTTCATCGTAGCAACACTTTATCATCAGTTTACGGGCGACCTCAGTGTAGCGAGATGCCGCAAATATCCGTTAGTCACAAAGTTAAATATTTTTCGTAAGCCTTTGTACAATGTGGAAGTTGCTGAAAAATTCTTTTCCTACTACACGTGCGATAGTATAGACAGGTATGGCGAGGAACATGCCGAGCATCCCTGCAAGCTGGCTAGCCATTAGGAGTACAATAAATATTTCAAGTGGGTGCGCTTGTGCACTGCTTGAATAGATGTAGGGTTGCAGAAGAAAATTATCAATAAAACGTACTGCAACGAAAACGATAACGATAAACAGAATGAGACTAGAGAGCTCCATGGGAGCTGCGCCTGTTGATGCTAAGGCTAAAGAAATAAGTAGCGCAATGCCTAATGATATAATGGCTCCGATATAGGGGATTACGTTTAGTATACCTGCCATGATGCCTATAACAAGAGCAGTATTCATTGTGAAGCCTAGCAGGAGCATACCAATAACTGTCAGAATGGTAATAATGAAACTCTCGAGAATCAGTCCAATGAAATAACGACGTAGTAGAAGTTCACTACGCGAGACGGCATGAATGATGTTCTCTTCGTATTTCTGTGGGAAAAAGAAGGTAAGCCCATGCACAAAAAGTCCGTCATCTTTCATAAAAAAGAAGGCTATGAAAGAGACCGAAAAAAGCGCTACGAACATGTCGCTAATAAAAGTGGCTGTGGAGGAGAATAGTGAACGAAACAGGTCTGCATTGATGAATGAGTGTACTTGTTTCTGAATCTCGTCGAGGAGCGAAAACTGTTTAGCATCGCTTGGGAGTATCGTAGCGATGGTTTGGTCGAACGAGGTGAGCGAGGAGGTGAATGTGTCCATGAGTTTCTGAGGATCTACGTCGCGCAGTTGTTCAAATTGAGTAGCCACGAGTGGGAAGAAGGAGCGGAAGAGCATACCAAAGAACACAAAGAGTGCAACAAGTGCGATGGCGGCTCCGAGTGAGTAGGGGCAGCGCCAATTGCGGATCTTAATCCGCCGCAGGAGTTGTACTATGGGACGTCCCATGAGCGAAACGACCATAGCTATGATAATATACCAGACAATGCTATTGAAGAACCATAGCACGTAGCCAATGGCTGCAATAGATACCACGATGATAATGTAACGCGCAAGCTTATTCATAACTAAAAGCCTAATGGTCGTTGCAAAGATAGTATAGTGCAATGAGAGTGTGTGCGTGTAAATGAATGAGGTGTAGAGCGATGTATGGCCTTGTTTGCAATATTTATAAACTAGAGCAACTGTTCTTTTAGTTTCATAATGGCAGCAGTCGGTCGCGGGTATCACGTACAATATTGTGTTGTATCCATGGCTGATATTCGAGTGAAGTAGTCTAGAGCTTCTCAGCGTAGTTGTACAATGTTGTTACCAGTGTAGTTAGAAACAGCTCATGTTGTACATTCATTTTCTTTCGTAATTAGATTGACCGTCCTATCGGGGATATTGCGTACTTTTGTTTATTCTAAATAATGCTCGTCTGATTTCGGATTATCGATTATGGAAACCATATTAGAGTATTTACGTGGATCGCCTATTGTTGCGCTATTTATCATTATCGCCTTTGGTTTTATGTTAGGGAAAATAAAGATCAAAGGCTTTTCGTTCGATGTGTCAGCTGTTATCTTTGCTGCCCTCCTTTTTGGGCACTTTGGTATCAGTCTCCCGCCTGCCATACAGACTATGGGGCTAGTCTTGTTTATCTTCACTGTGGGAATTCAAGCAGGTCCTGGTTTTTTTGATTCGTTTCGTCAGAAAGGGCGAAAATATGTTCTTGCAGCAGCGTTATTGGTCATTTTTTCGCTCATCACCGCTATCGTGCTGAAGTATACGATGAATATTTCAAGCGATATGCTTACAGGTATTCTTTGCGGTGCTCTTACCTCTACGCCAGGGCTTTCAGTGGCTATCGAAGCTACCAATTCCCCCTTAGCTAGTATTGGCTACGGGATAGCTTACCCTATCGGTGTGCTTGGAGTTATTGTTTTCGTGAAACTAATGCCTAAGTTCTTGCGCTCCAATTTGCAAGCGGAGTACGAAAGAATAAAATCGAGTGCCAAAGAATTGCATCCCCCTATTGTAGTGTGTACTTATCGAGTGGCAAATGCTCCAATGTTCGGGAAGCCAATGGGTGAAATTGGCTTTCGTAGTATGACGGGGGCAACGGTTAGTCGCATCAAAAAGGGTGAAGAAATAGTGTTACCTACCAAGAACACTGTACTTGATGAAGGCGACTTGCTCGTTGCGGTGGGGACGGAAGAGGCTCAAAAGAAAGTAGAACTACTAGTAGGTCCGCAAGCACCACGTTTTGAAATGCTCAACGAAGAGTATTGTATCGAGACGCTCCTAGTGACTAATAAGGCGGTGGTAAACGAACCCCTGAGCAAAGTGCAGCTTGAAGCGGGGTGTCGTTTTGTGGTAACACGCATCCGTCGAAGTGGTATTGATCTCAGCTCGTCGCCTAGTGCTGTGCTCAAGTTTGGTGACAAAGTCACAGTAGCCACATATCGGCGTGACCTTCCTAAGCTAACGCAACTACTGGGCAATAACGACCGTGTGCTCTCTGATACAGACTTCTTTCCTATTGCCTTGGGTATTATCCTAGGTGTCATATTAGGGAAAGTGGAAATATCTCTTGGCGGTTCACTCTCGCTAAGCCTCGGACTCACGGGGGGTGTACTTATCATGGCAATCCTGCTAAGTAGTGCAGGGAAAACGGGACCTATTCTTTGGACGATGACGGGATCTTCAAACAATTTGCTCCGACAGCTGGGGTTGCTCCTTTTCCTTGCGGGCGTAGGAACAAGTGCGGGGCATAGTTTGGTGGCTACTGTGGTGGGGTCTGGTATCTCGCTCCTCTTTGTTGGCGCAGTAATTACGCTCCTTCCAATGCTCCTCACGATGCTTTTTTGCCATTTTGTGCAAAAGCTTAACATCTTCGAACTTTTTGGTGTCATTACGGGTGGTATGACGAGTACACCAGGTTTGGCAGCTTGCGAATCAATGGCTCTTGATGAAACTCCAAGCACCGTTTACGCTACTGTCTATCCTGTAGCCATGGT
Organism: uncultured Bacteroidia bacterium; assembly: GCA_963552845.1. Classification (GTDB taxonomy): domain Bacteria; phylum Bacteroidota; class Bacteroidia; order Bacteroidales; family CAJPTX01; genus Bacteroides_D. The sequence continues at coordinate 368 of CAUVMY010000052.1, read as the reverse complement.
TGCACTATTGCTCTCGGTAAAAATCATAGCCATTCTCTAACGCTCATACTGGTATAATATGCCTACAACAGATTCTTTGAAATTGCGAGTCCTCGTGTTAGGAGCGGGCGGACGTGAACATGCACTTTGTTGGAAACTGAGTAATAGTCCATGTCTCGAAAAGTTATACGCGCTCCCTGGCAACCCAGGGATGAAAGAACTCGGTGCAGAACTTCTCTCTGGTTCTGTATCCGATTTTCAGGGGGTAAAAACAGCGGTCTTAGCTAACGATATTCATCTGGTTGTAGTGGGTGCTGAAGCACCTCTTTGTGCGGGTATAGTAGATTTCTTTCAAAAAGACCCGCAACTTGCTGATGTACGCATCTTTG
>CAUVMY010000051.1:0-7879 GCA_963552845.1 uncultured Bacteroidia bacterium | reverse complement strand
ACAACTTAAGAGTGCACAAAAGATAGTATTGCCGCATACCAAGAAATTCGGTTACAGAGCATTGTATGGAAACGAGGCATTAAAGACTTTGCAGACACCATTGTTAGCTGCGATAGAGGATGAAGCTCTTATGGGTTGCCAATCTCTGGTAGCATTGAAATTGCCACGTTTAAATTCGATTATGAGGCGAGCTTTCTCAGGATGTACGAAGCTTGCTACTCTTTATCTGGGCGAAAATCCGCCAACTGTGGCAAATGCCGATGCCTTTGAAAATTGTCCTGCAATTCGTTCTGTGATATTAGTAGATGCAGCAGGGACACCATTACAAGGAGAAAAGCTCACCAAGGCATTTGAGCGCTACCGCAATGTATCAGAGGATGGAAACATAAGTGACGACTTGTGGTATGGATGGAAGATCGTTGCAAAGACTTCTTACGAGATAAAGGTGGGGACTAGCGAACATGGTACTGTTAGTGTGCCTGAACGTGCCGTAGCTGGCGATATGGTAACTGTCTCGGTTACTCCAGACGATGGTTACACGGTAAAGAAGCTCTCATACAAAGAGAACGGTCAGACAGAAGAACATGAAATTCCACTTGGCTCCTATTCGTTCAAAATGCCTGCTGCCAATATTACCATTTCGGTAGAGTACGAGACGAGTTCGCTCACGGTAAAAGTCAATGGTTCGATTACTGGCGCTGCTGCGACTTTGAAAGAGGCTGTGAAAGCGGCAGGCTTTAGTGACGGTGGTACAAAAGAACTATCTGAGGTTAAATCGTTGGAAGTGGTAAGTGGTACATTTTCGGGGGCAGACTGGAAGTCGTTGAATAACTTCTTTGCGGGAACAGATAAGCTAGAGAGTTTTGTAATTGCCGATGCCGTTACAATTGCGCCAATGCCTGGCAATATGACGGTTAAAGACAAAACTATTGTTGCCGAAGTAATGGTTACGGGAGCAGCCTTGAAGCATGTCAAGATTCCGCAATTGAAACAGATCACAGAGCGTGCTTTCCATGAAGCTACAGCACTGGAGACCGTAGAGTTACCTGCGGTTGAAGCTATCGGTGAAAATGCATTTGAAGGCTGTAAAAAGCTAAAGAATGTACAAATTCCGAACCTTAAGGGCGACAAGATAGGTAAAGGTGCATTTATGGGCTGCGAAACCCTTGAAGAGGTAACACTTCCGCAGCTTAATGAGATTATGGTAGATCTATTCAGCGGTTGTAAGTCGTTGAAGAACGTGCCGTTTGCGAATGCATTGACGAGTATCGGCGATGGAGCTTTTAAGGAGTGTGTGGCGTTAACGGCTTTGAATGGAACGGCTGTTAAGTATATTGGTAAAAATGCGTTTGAGGGTTGTACGGGCTTAACGACGCTAGCGCTTCCCGAGATTGAGACAATTGATGCTGAAGCTTTCAAGGGTTGTACGGGCGTAACAGAGTTGTCATTCGCTAAACTAAAGACGGTGGGTAACAGTGCGTTTGCTGGTCTCACGAAACTGGAGCAAGTAGACTTCCCGATGCTTACAAAAGTCTCTGAGCAGTGCTTTGATGGTTGTATAAGCTTAAAGACGTTGTCTTTGCCGGTATGTACAGAGTTGGGCAATCTTGCGCTATGTAAAGCTAAAATAGACCCTGAAAACGAAGACAAGAACGAGTATACGGGCTTTGAGCATATAGAAAAGCTGGATTTGCCAATGTTGGAGACAATGGGGGAAAGAGCACTCTATGGTTGCAAGAATTTGAAGAAGTTGAATGTACCTAAGTTGCATCAACTTAACCTCAATGCCTTGGAACGTTGCGAGGCACTGACCGAATTGGCACTACCAGAGCTTGCTATTATTAGTGAAAAGGCGTTTGCACATTGCACAGGTCTGACTTCTCTACAATTGCCTAGTCTTACTAAGATAGAGGAACAAGCATTCTTCCAGTGCAAAAATTTGATATCGCTTTATGCCCCCAAGCTCTCAGAAATAGAGGACAAGGCATTTGAGGGCTGTATAGCGTTTGCTGACCTTACTTTGGGTGAAAATGTGCCTGCTATTGAAGAGGATGCGAAGCCTTTTGCAAGCAAACCTGAAGAACGTATCTTGAAATTAGATGTAGAAGCTGCCAAATTCGTTACCACTCGCAACAACTATCTAGCTGCACAAGATGGAGATCTTACGGACGGTAAGTGGTATGGTTGGACGGTTGCTGAGGTGGCTCCTACGAAAGTTATATTTGAAGTAAAGAAGGAAGCGGAACTCTTAGCTGGTGCTAAGGTTGTTATAAGGAGTAAAGCGAATGCAACGGAAGTAGCCAATGGCGTGACTGTGGCAGGTCTGTGCGAATTTTCGTTACTAGCTGGGAATTATACATACGAAGTCTCTGCTGACGGGTGCAAACCCATTGCCGCAACAGATTTTGTGGTAGAAGCTACCGAACAGAAGATTAACGTGGTGATGGAAGCAACAACCGAAACGCCTAAAACAAAGGTCATTTTCTTTGTAAAGAAAGCAGACACACCATTAGCATCTGCAAAGGTTGTTGTGAAAGATAAGGCGACAGCGCAGGAAGTTGTTAATGGAACGACAACGGAAACAGGTACAGTAGAGTTTATGCTTGCCGCTGCAACTTACACATACGAAGTCACGGCTGCTGGATGCAAACCTATTGCCGCAACAGAGTTTGTGGTGGATGCAACCGAAAAAACAATTGAGGTGGTGATGGAGGCTGTAACATCTGTCGACGATGTATTCTTTGCCAACGTCGTAGTAGCTCCTAATCCGTTCACAACGCAGCTTCGTCTGGTATGCAATGGGGCAATGGGGCACTATGACTTACTCAATGCGCAAGGTGTTGTAGTACGCAGAGGTAATATGGATGGTAGCGAGGTAGTGATTGAAACAAGCGATCTTACTTCTGGTCTCTACCTCTTGCGTCTAGCAGCAGAAAGTGGCACAACGAAGACAATTACAGTCGTAAAAGAAAGATAGTGAGATCGGTGACGAGGCGTGCCTCGCCCCAATAGCAAGCATTGCTAATCAATGACAACGGGTACTGCCTTTGGGCAGTGCCCGTTTTTCGTTTCGTCCTCTTTGCGATTCATGGCGTGCCATAAAGTCTCTTTGTTTCGTTAGTTGCACTAACGGCGTTTTCATTGTTCATCCTTTTTACTCTTACAAAGCGTTTACGCCGTTTTCATGTTTTGCTAATTGCAGGTTTCAGTATCTTTGAATAACCCAAAAAGGTAAGATGATGCGTGGAATACGACGACTGCCTGTGGGCATACAGACTTTCGAAGATATTCGCGCACGCGAGCTATGCTATGTAGATAAGACAAAATACCTGGCTAAGCTTGTAACTGCTGGTTTCAAGAGTATCTTTCTAAGCCGTCCTCACCGCTTTGGTAAAAGCCTTTTTCTTTCTACACTGAGAGCTTATTTTGAAGGGAAAAAGGAGCTGTTCAAAGGGCTTTATATTGACAATGCCGAGGAAAAAATTGCCAGAGAGCAAAAGCGCGCGCCCTGGGAGGCATTGCCTGTGCTGTATTTTGACTTCAGTGCGAAAGACTACAGTTATCGGGAAGCTCTCAATGAGCGCCTTTCTTTACAATTAGACCTCTTGGAGGCAAAGTTCGGTATACAAAAACAGCATGAAGCACCAGACGACCGCCTGATTCACCTGATTACTTCGTTACATTACAAAGAGAACAAACAAGTTGTTATCCTTATTGACGAATATGATAAACCTCTCCTAGAAACCGTAACGAACACAGAATTGAACGAGGTAAACCGATTTCTTCTTAAGGCTTTCTACGAGGTATTTAAGCAGTGTGATGGGTATATACGTTTCGTTTTTCTTACAGGGATTACCAAGTTCAGTAAGACGACCCTCTTTAGTGGCGTGAATAACCTCATCGATATTACTCTCGCAGACGAGTATGTCGCGATATGTGGATTTACTGAACAAGAACTCTCTGATAACCTTGCCCCAGATAGAGCGCTTAGCTGTTAAAGAGGCAACTACTGTAGAAGAGATAAGAGTGCGGCTAAAGAAAGAGTACGACGGTTATTTGTTTGCTATTGAGGGAGAGCACGTATATAACCCTTTTAGTCTTCTTAATGTATTCTTGAATTTGGGGCAAAAAGAGAGAAAACAAAGTAAGAAATTGGACCTAGGGCTCAAACAGGTAATAGAAAGCGATGGTACGATACTCTTCTTAAAATTCCACAAGACTAAGAGAGGACTTCTGTCGCCTTCCTGCAATAAGCAGCATGCGGCAAAAAGCAATAAAAAATATACGCGCCGCGTTTTCAATAAGATTTAATTTTTAGCGTCGTGAACCACAGAGCATACCTAATTATCTTATTGATGGCACTTCTGTCCCTTTGGGTAAACAGAGGTTCTGCTTATGCACAAGCCAACAAAACGGTACTGAACCGACCGCGTAATGAGGAACGCTTTATTCGCTTCGGAATTGGAATAGGGCTTAATGTGATGGATTTCCGCCTCCTAAACAGCGGCGCACTATCTAAACCAGTACTCTATGCTGACTCTACACGCTTTTGGGGTACGGTGAATAGACTACACCCTGGTTTCAATGTCAACGCCTTGATGCGTTTCCGCATTAACAATGACATGCATGTTCGGATCTTACCAGGAATTTGTTTTGGACAGCGCGATCTTACTTTCTACAATATTGGGAAGAGTGGAGATCGCGAGTGGGAAGACATTAAGATGTCCATAGAGTCCTCTTATATTGAAATGCCCATTCTTTTTTGCTATTCAGTGCCCCGGCATTCCAATGTACGCCCTTACATTTGTGCGGGGGTAAATGTTAAGGCAGATATGGCCGCATTCAAGAAATTAAAATTAGAGAACAAACAATATTTGCGTCTTCAGAAATTTGACCTCGCCTACGAAATTGGCTTTGGTATAGAGTTCTATTTTTACTACTTCAAGATGGCGCCCGAGTTGAAATGGTCGGGCGGTTTCCTCAATACACTTGCCCCTGAGACGGCAGAAGGGAAAGAGTACTACCATTCTGCTATCAAGAGTCTGACTTCGCAGATTGTGATGTTCTCACTCATTTTTGAGTAGCAAGAAACTTTCCATGGCGTATCTTTGTATACCAAATCGCCTGTGCTCCTATCGTCTAAGGGCAAAGGCGTTTTGTAGAATATAGTTATGGACCAGCACGAGACACGACAATTATTCTCTTTTCACGTAGAACCGCGAGTAAAGAGGTATAGCATCGGTACAGCGACAAATGAGCTTTTTGATTGCGACGAACGCATACGTCTGTTTCAGCTTACAGATCTTGCCTCTCAAATCGCAGAAATTCAGGATACGACAAGCCCGAAATTTTGCGTACCTCACCATCTGATTCTAGCTTCCGATCACGGTTTTTTTCTTTCGCTAGGTCACCAGAATTCAACATTTGCCTCTATTAAATGGGCTACGGAAGTAGCTCGTGGACAGCATTTTGTAAACTACTTATGCCGTCAGCACGGTTTTGCATTGCGTATTGCCAACACAGGGCTCGCCGTTCCCCCCCCGCCAGCGCTCGGCATTGTGAACGTAAGCCTCGGACAAGGAACACAGCATTTTTACTATGGCGATGCAATGACACCAGAGCAACTTTCTCGCTGCATTGATAGTGGTCGCCAGCTTGTTACGAATATAGCTTCACAGGGGTGCAATGTGCTCTCTATTGGTTTGTTAGCACACGGTACACGTATTCCTGCCGCTATGTGGGTAGAACACTTAGTAGGAATTCCGCTTGAGAAATCACTCTCGGCGGAGAGGTTGGAACGTTGGGGAAATGCTGACTTATCGTTGGTGCATCTTAATCAACACATAAAGGATGTACAAGAAGACATTCGTACATTGCCCGAACTGATGCAGCATTATGGAGGTTTTGAACTTGTTGTAGCTGTTGCTGCCCTATTGCAAGCCGCAGAGCTACGGATGACAATACTCATCGATTCATTCCCTATCCTCGCTGCCCTCTATGCGGCCTATACAATCGCCCCCAATGTAACCGACTACTGCATTCTCACTCATATTGAGTTGCTAGAAGGTATGGAAATTCTTGCTTCACGTCTCAACATCGCCCCTGTACTCCGCCTTGGGCTCTCTGCATCCGAAGGCATCGGTGCACTGGAAGCATACGGCATCATTAACAGTGCTTTACACCTCTTACAAATACATACCAACGGTATTTCGCGCTAGACGCTATGATAGTATATATTGTACGCCACACATCGGTAGATGTACCTTATAACATATTCTACGGTCAGACTGACGTACCAGTGCGTGAGAATTCGTTTATCGAAGAGGCTACGCGCGTAAAAGAGGCGATTGCTACCTTATTGTTCGATGCTGTCTTCACAAGCCCTCTAACGCGCTGTATTCGTCTGGCAACTTTTTGTGGCTACGGGAATGCCACTCGCGACGAACGATTGAAAGAACTGAATTTTGGTGACTGGGAATGGCGGTTCGTATACGACCTTCATTCTCCCGAGGTAGAAAATTGGTTCAAGCATCAGATCGAGCAACCTACTCCAAACGGGGAATCTTTCATAGACATGCAAAAACGCCTGATGCATTTCATCAATGAGCAAAAAGCAAAAGGCTACAAACAAATCTGTCTGTTTGCACATGGTGGTATTCACCTTTGTGCACAAATGCTGCATGGTAGGACATTTGACAACGATATTTTTGTGCATTTACCCCCTTACGGAAGCGTTATCGAATATGAATTCTAGAGTACTACGTTATGGCTTCTTTATCGCCATTTTCTTCTGTTTCTGCTTTGTTTGCAAGGTTTTTGCACAGCTCCCCTTTTACCCTGAACGTTATCATCGCGCCCTCTCTTGGCAAATGCGCGGGTGGCATACTTCTGCAGCGCAAGTCTTCGATTCGCTTCTTGCAAAACGAAACGAAATAGAGTATCTACGTGGATCGGTACTTAGCTACCTAGCACTCGGAGAGTTCGATTCAGTACAACATCGTCTCACTGCATATGAGATGAAAAAATTACCCGCGTATTCGTTGCTGAAAGCAGAAGTAGGATGCTATACGGGAAATTATGCAGAAGGAGTGGTAAACCTAGGGCAGTATCTTGCTGCACGTTACAAGCTCTCGGAACAGACGCTAATGCGCGATACGCTTTTACAGCCGTGTCAGAATCGAAAGGACTGGGATTCGCTCTGGGCGCAACAATGGTATACCCCCGAACAACAAACACTAAATCACCTCGAGTATTTAGCGTATAAAGGTGATTGGCAGCTCCTTCTTGAAGAATTGGATGCACAATATGCTCGCCTTGCTAAACGGCACGAATATGCCTTCTTGCGAGCCGAGGCGCTCGAGGGAATACACGATCTAAAAAGTGCTCTACTCGCAGCTGAAATTGCCACGAACCAGCGCCCTCGCGAGTTACGTTATGTCATTCTTCGCGCACGACTTATGCTCGCTTTAGGATACAAACGACAAGCGGAAGCACTGTTGATCGATTTACAAAAACGCGATAAATATAATCCCGCTTTCCTTCCTCCGCTCGCTTGGACACAATACGAAATAGGGCGTACGGCAGTAGCCTATACCACAGCACAACGTTATCTGGAATACTATCCGCAGGATACGGCTATGCTCCGCTGTGCAGCTTTAGCGGCTTCAGCGGCTAAAATGTATAGTCAAAGTTTGAATATGCTAGCGCGACTTTTTCCCCTCGCCTCAAATGATACTAAAGTCGGATTGCAACGTCTACGCGCTGAGATGCTTACTGCACAAGGAGACTACCGTCAGGCGCTTGAAGACTATAAGGACGCTTTGAGCCGACGACCACAGGATACAACACTACTGCGACAGGCAGCACAAGTGTATTTTCA
>CAUVMY010000050.1:0-7882 GCA_963552845.1 uncultured Bacteroidia bacterium | reverse complement strand
CCTCTTACTGTTCGTGAGTATGCACGAATACAAACTTTCCCAGATGAGTGGGAATTTCTTGGTAGTCTCTCATCCCAATACAAGCAAATAGGGAATGCTGTCCCAGTAAACCTTGCTTATGCTATAGGGCGTTCTCTTATACGTCTGTTAAATAGCCTTGAATGCAAGCATAAAGCTTAAGTTTGTTAAGCTAAATCATGTGGCAAGCGGAAGCATTCTACTATCTATTATCTGTAGGCTGAACATCAAAAGAGAAATAAGCTTAACTTGCTTCCCATGTCAATACAAACTGCAACGAGATGTCTGTGCGTCATTTGGGTCTACTCGTATTCATTTTGCTCTTTTCAACCCAACTGAAAGCACAGTCAGATAGTGTACAACAGGGATATGAGGCATTAGGAATTGTACAAGACGATTGGACGGAAGCGGATTTTGAGCGTATAGACTATTGGGCGGAGTATGCGGCGCATCCGTTGGATCTGAATGCGGTGACATTACGGAAATTGCAAACGCTACCCTTTTTAGAAGAAGGGGAAGCGGAACTTATTTGGCAGTACAAAGAGCGCTATCTGCGTTTTACTTCAGTGTACGATCTTGCTTGGATCGAGGGGCTTACAAAAGAACGAGCTCATTTTTTAGCACTCTTCTTTTATGTTGATACTCCTCCTGCCCGTCAATCGTTGGAATTGTTGCAACAGCTAGGCTATCGTCACAAAGCATCACTCAAGAAAAAGATATTGGGTGTACCCATTTTTCGAGAAACGCGTACCACTTTCATGCCGAATTCTAGCTATCGTTTTGGTATACGCGGGCGAAATTTAGCAGGTGAGCCTTGGGGGAGTCCACACAATCGTTTCGGCTATGCCAATTATTCGGGCTATGCCGAGTATACCGCTACGGAGCGCTTACCATTACGCATTGTGGTTGGCAACTATGCATTTCGTGTGGGATATGGACTCATTTTCACTACTTCCAAGTTAAGTTTTCCTACAGAGCGCAGCTATTCTTTGAGTGGCGAAAAAGATATACCGCGCGGTGCATTTGCCACGCAGAGTAGTGGAACACCATTGGGTATTGCTATAACCTCGCGATTCGTAGAACGCTTGTCGTTAACACTAGCCACCTCCTATCGCCCCGTTAATGCAACCTACACGATACAAGGCGGCGAACGATATTTACGCACAGTAGACATCGCTGGTGCTTTTGATACAGAAGCTCGTATGCGTTGGTGTGCCTCTACGCGCGAAGCGCTTACACTTGTAGGTTTGAAATATACCACCTCACGCTACAAGTTGGGTGTTGCAGCACTGTATGACTACTTCAGTCATCCATTTTTGCCGACACAAACCTTACAAGATAAGCCGCAAACGGAACTAAAGAGCAAGGGTATGGCGCGAATGGGCTTCTATGGAATGTATCGTTGGGCAAGAATCCGTATTTGGGGCGAATGTGTCTATACTTCGGTTCGAGAGCATGCACATAATGGCGGGGCTTTTACGGGATTGTTGGCGAGTGAATATCGCACGCAACGATGTGGAGTCTTCGCGGCAGAACTCTACTATTATGGGCTGGGCAATGTGGCACGATATCAGCAGAACTATTCGCGCACATCGCATCCACGCGACAGAATAGGAGGCAATCTCTACTACTCCTATTGGTTAACGCGGAGTGCTAAAATTTCAGTTGCCTACCGTCTTTCACAGGATCTTTGGGAACGGATTCGTTTCTCGCTACCACAAGATCACGAATTTGTGTGTTTGGGGGAGTGGGAAACGTTGCATCAACAGACTTTGCAACTAAGATACAAATATCGACATAGAGTGAAAGCGCATACTTCGCAAGACGGAGAAGAACTATCTACTTTCCGCCACGATGCGAAAATTCGTTATACCATTCCGTTAGGAAACACTTTTTCTCTGGTATCGCAAATGCAATTGGTATGGGCGAGTCGAAAAGCGAGTCAGCAGTTTGCACGTCCAGGCGGGGCATTTTTTCAAGATATTCGGTATGCGAATCGTGTTTTTGCCTCTACGTTGCGAATGGCTTTTTTCTTACTTAAGGAGACAAATGCAGCTCTTTATTTCGGAGAACCTGCTTTGCGTTATACCTTCCCGCTGCATTCTATGCGTAATTCGGGAGCACGTCTTTCCGTTCTTTTCTCAGCACGGGTTGTAACGTGGGTTCGCTTGGGTATACAGATTGGCAGTACTTTTGAAAGTGAGAAGGCTGGTCTACGATATTCGGATTGCGATGCGCGTATGCAATGTACTCTCTCATTTTGAAATAAAAGCACACGGAATGGCGGAAAAGGAAGATACTATGCAATATGATCTTATCGTGATTGGAGGCGGTCCAGCAGGTCTGATGGCAGCAGGAACTGCCGCAGAACGCGGAGTAAGGACATTACTACTAGAACGAATGCCGCGTATCGGCACAAAATTGCGCATTACGGGAAAGGGAAGATGTAACATTACTAACGCTCGCCCGATTGAGAGTTATTTGCCTTTTTTACACGGAAATGTAGCACTTGCACAGAATGCTCTACAACGCTTCACCAATCAGCAAATAGTAGAGTTACTCAATGCGGAGGGAGTTTCTACCATTCTCGAACGGGGCGATCGTATATATCCGCTCTCAGGGCGTGCTTCTGATGTGGCGGAGGCTTTCATACGCTATTGTACGCGACATGGTGTCACCATAAAAACGGAGGTTCTGGTAACAGCGTTAACGCCTACAGATGAAGGATGGAAGGTAACAAGCAGTAAAGGCGAGTGTTATGAAGCACGCGAGGTAATTCTAGCTTGTGGTGGCAAGAGCTATCCGCGTACGGGCTCGGATGGGGCTGGTTATACACTTGCAGCAATGATAGGTCATACAACGACTGAGATATTTCAAACGTTGGTAGGCTTTACAGTAAACACGGATTGGACAGTTCGTGAACGCCTTCTCGTGAAAAACGTAGGCTTAAAGCTTTTGGTCGAAGGAGAGGAGGTTGGGCAACAAAATCCCGTAGACATCGAACTAATAGATGCATGGGTGGGCGGACCTGGTGTTTTGCGTCTTAGCCGTTTAGCGATGGAGCATTTACGAGCAGGGCAACGAGTGCAGTTACAAATCGATTTCAAACCTGCCCTCAGTGAGCAAAAACTTTTGGCACGACTGCAACGCGACATTCAAGAACGTCGCAACGAGTTGCTACGGAGCGTGGCGAGAGCATGGTTACCAGCTGGGCTAATAAAACCTCTGCTGAGACGCGCGCGCTTGAGTGGTCAAACAAAGGTGGGGATGCTCACGGATAAAGAACTCGTAGCACTGTCTGCGGCACTTAAGTGCTTCGATGTACAATTACTTGAACCAGACGATTGGGAACGTGCCGTGGTAACAGCAGGCGGCATTTCGAATGACGAAATTGACCCACTTACGCTTCGTTCTTTGAAACATCGTAGTGTATATTTCTGTGGTGAGTTACTCGATATTGATGGCAATACGGGAGGCTTCAACCTTCAGCTCGCGTATTCTACAGGTTATGTGGCAGGATGCGAGGCTGCAAAAGAACTTTTAATATCTAACGCAGAATAGAAGATGGATTTCTCATACATAAGTTTCGGGGCTGGTATATTCATCCTACTCTTATCCCTTTTTTCTTGGAAGATTGTTTCACTTATTCTTGCACGTTTCAAGGTACCGCGAAAGGATACGCGTGCAGTTGGGTGGCGGCTTATGGGTGCATTGGTTACCTATGCGCTACTCGTTGAGGCAGGGACTCTATTCCGTTATTTCGATATTTCCAACGAGACCCTTGCTGTTGTAGAGCAAGTATTGAGTGCTGTTTGCTCTCTCTTCATTGCTGGCATTTTGGCTGGGATTTGTCGTTTAGTGGGTGTATGGGAGAGCTCAAGCCAAAATCAGACCCTTCTAGGCCCCTTGTCGCAAGCAGGAGCAATTATTTGTTGGACGATAGGTGGCATTGTTGCTGCGGGCTATCTTGTAGGGAAAGGTCCGTGGGGAGCACTGACTGCTGTAGGCGCGCTCGCTGCTGTAGGTTTACTGATTTTTAAGGATCCCCTTTTGGGCTTAATGGCATCCATACAGATGCGGCACAGCGATGCAATACGTCGTGGAGACTGGATTACTATGCCTGCTCGGAATATAGACGGCGAAGTGCAAGAGGTTACGCTCTGGACGGTACGAGTACTGAGTTGGGATCGGAGCATGTATACCTTCCCTACATACGCGTTGGTCTCTGAGACCTTTCAGAATTGGCGACCGATGACTGAGAGTCAGGGACGCCGTATTGTTTTTACCCTCTACTTCGATGTATTGAGTATTTCCGAACTAATGCCAGATGAACGGGAAGGGCTTGCTGAGCGATTTGGAACATGGGCTGGTACTACCAATCTGAGCGGTTGGCGCGCATACGTAGAGCGCTTGTTTGTAAACTCCGATTGGATAGATCCTGAAGCGCCACACCTAGTACGTGAAAAGGAAATGGTTGATGGTGGTCTCGCAGTTGAAGTATATTGTTTCTCTCGTTCTGCTGTGTGGGTAGAACATGAGAAAATGCGCAGTCTTTTAACAGAAACTCTCTTACTCTCTAGCCGCGAATACGGATTGCGAATTCGTCAGCGCAATTCTTATGTATAGAGAGTCTGATTGATTGTTAGAAAAGCTTATAGTTATGTAAATCGCTTGGGCTCTTATATAGTGAGACCTAAAAACAAAAGGAAGTGTCAAAATTTTTATTTCGACACTTCCTTTTCGTATCTCCTAACTTTAGAGCATCGCCTTACGATACGTTCATACTCTTAGTAGACGACGAGACGGCTAGCTAATCTTACTTCCGTTCTCCACAGTTCCTTCGGGGTGCATAATATGTAATACACCGTCGCCACTTTGCGCAAAAAGAAGCATCCCATGCGATTCTACACCTTTTATCTTTCGCGGCGCAAGGTTTACAATCACCGTTACTTGCTTCCCAATGATAGCTTCGGGGGTAAAGTACTCTGCAATTCCAGAGACTATGACGCGCTTATCGATGCCCGTATCTACGAGCAATTTTAGGAGTTTTTGCGTTTTGGGAATTCGTTCTGCCTCGAGTACTGTACCAACGCGCATATCAAGAGCCTCGAACTGCTCAAAAGAGATATCATCTTTGGCAGAAGCCACTGTAACATTATTCTGTCGTTGCGCATTTTCTTCCGCATTTTTTCGTAAGCGTTCTATTTGTGCTTCTATGGCAGTATCCTCTATACGCTCGAATAGCAATGCTGCTTTCCCTAGCTTGTGTCCAGACGGTAGAAGTTCTGTAGCGAGGTCTGCCCAGTGTATTTCGGGGAGTTGTAGCATTTGTGCCATCTTCTTAGCGGCAAAAGGCAAGAAGGGACGTCCTAGAATACTCAGTGCAGCCGCTAACTGCAATGATACATACACGATAGATGCTACTCGTTCTTTGTCATTTTTAATCACTTTCCACGGTTCACGATCTGCAAGGTATTTGTTCCCGAGACGCGCTAATTGCATGTACTCTTTGAGCGCATCTCGGAATCTATAGTTCTCTATAGATTCGCAAATTGCTAGGTGCTGTTTTACAATTTGTTCGAGGTATTCTACCTCCTCTGCATCTAAAGAGCCTTTGGGGGGCACTGCTCCGTCAAAATATTTCTCGGTCAGCACAATAGCGCGATTGAAAAAATTGCCCAAAATACCGACCAGTTCGCTGTTGTTGCGCGACTGAAAATCCCTCCACGTAAAATCGTTGTCCTTCGTTTCGGGGAGGTTCGCCATCAAAGCATAGCGGAGCGCGTCTTGCTTCCCAGGGAAGTCTTCCAAATACTCGTGCAACCAAACTGCCCAATTACGAGACGTAGAAAGTTTTTCTCCCTCCAAACTCAAAAATTCGTTTGCAGGCACATTGTCTGGCAAAATAAATTCGCCGTGTGCATGAAGCATGCTAGGAAACACAATGCAGTGGAAAACAATGTTGTCTTTCCCAATAAAGTGTACCATCTTCGTGTCTGGGCTTTTCCAATAGGTTTCCCAATCTGGAGTAAGCTCTTTTGTGGCAGAAATGTATCCTATAGGAGCATCAAACCACACATAGAGCACCTTCCCATCGGAGTTCGGGAGAGGAACAGGTACCCCCCACGAGAGGTCGCGGCTCACGGCACGTGGGTGCAAACCTGCGTCGAACCAACTTCGGCACTGCCCCACTACGTTCGTTTTCCACTCTGGGTGCTCTTTCAGAATCCACTCTTCTAAGAAAGGTTGATACTTGTCCAAAGGCAAGTACCAGTGCTTAGTTTTTTTGAGTACAGGTTTTGCGCCACTTATAGCCGATTTGGGGTTGATAAGGTCAGTTGGATTCAAACTGGTTCCACAATGCTCGCACTGGTCTCCGTACGCATTTGGGTTTTGACAATGCGGACATGTTCCAGTAATATAACGGTCTGCTAAGAATTGCCTCGCCTCGGGGTCATAATACTGATCGCTCTCTTGTTCGATGAAAACACCCTGTTCGTAGAGTTTCAAAAAGAACTCCTGCGCCGTCTTATAGTGCGTGGGATTACTGGTACGAGAGTAGATACTGAACTCAATCCCGAAGTCTTCAAACGATTTCTTGATAATTGCGTGGTACTTATCGACCACTTGTTGCGGCGTACATCCCTCTTTTTGTGCACGTATCGTGATCGGAACGCCATGTTCATCAGAGCCGCAAATCCAGATTACATCTCGTCCGCACTCCTTGAGGTAACGAACATAGACATCGGCAGGTACATATACGCCTGCCAAATGCCCAATATGCAGAGGACCATTTGCGTAAGGTAGCGCTGCTGTAATAAGGTAACGTTTCGGAGTAGAGTTCATCGTTCAAACCAATCTATTAAACAAAAAAAGAGAACATTTTGTCCAAATGCTCTCAAAACAAATATTGTACCCCATACTTGCCTCTCATCTCTACGAGTCCGTATGCAGGGAAAAAACAGATTTCGGAGCACCTCAAGGCGCTAATCGTTCGATTTTCCACGTACCATTGAAGAGGGTATAGAGCAAGCGGTCATGCAACAGATTGTGGTGCGCTTGCCAAAACTCGAACATCTGCGGATGAATGCAGTAAGCACCATAATTCGAGGGACGAGCAATTTTCTTCGTGTTGCCAAAATCTTCGCGAAAATCGTCCATTAATGTTTCGAGATACTTTCTCGTTGACACAGTTTGGCTTTGCGGGAAAGACCAAGCTGCAAGTTGCTGCGTATCGCTGCAACGCGCAAAAAGTTTATTGTTGGTCTCGTCGTCCACCCGAGTTACGGTTCCTTCAAAACGAACCTGACGCCCTAATTCTGGCCAATAGAAAAGACCACTCACATAGGGATTCTGAATTATCTGCCGACACTTCCTACTCTCGTAGAATGTTAGAAAATATAATCCCTGCTCGTCGATACGACGGAGATTAACTACACGACTCGAAGATTTCCCTTCAAATGTACTCGTGGACAGAACAAACGATGTAGGTGTCCTCGCTCCCGTGCAAATAGCAGTCTCAAGCCATGCCTGAAACTGTTCTACGCCATCGGGAATAACTTCCTGTTCAAGAAGTATCTCGCCGTCTAATTCACTCTCTATATCAAAATAATCCTTATTCATAATTCATATTTCTCTTTTAATCTCTCTATACGACAAACAAATATACGACACCCGCAGCGCATTTGCAATACCTAACGGATTTCCCTGCCTTTTATTTCAAGAAATAGTTGTAAATGCCTCGCCTGTTATTGCATGGCAACAAAGTTGTAGAACGATTCCGTATTACAATTACGATAATGAGTATGCCAATTTCCAAAAATAGTTGCCCATGTTACGAATAAGAGCTCTCGAACCTGAAGAC
>CAUVMY010000049.1:0-7933 GCA_963552845.1 uncultured Bacteroidia bacterium | reverse complement strand
TCCCTGCATCTACGCGCTTCACAACGGAGCGTCGTATTTCAGGATTTGGGTTACGTACCTCAAGCGCAATTTCGTACTCAGCACGTTCGCCATTTCCTTCTGCTATTACCTTCGCTGTTGCAATACCTGTTCGCTGTGTTGTACGAACGCGGAAATTCACCACTTGGTCGCCTGTACCATTGAAATTCAACGCCTCTTGCGCATTGCCCGTAATCTGTAGCAAGTCGTTGGTTTCAAGTTTTACTGCTACCGATTTCACATTGTTCTTCATTGCAAAGACGGTTGCAGGAAGTAACATCTCTTCGTCTGGAGCAAGAAGACGTGGCAGAGTAGCTTGAACCATAAGCGCGTTGCGCACAGCCATCGTCTTCTCGGCAGAACCATAAGCACCTTCGCCCGAGGCAACAGCCATGATACGTACCGAACCTACATAATTGGGCATCTGGAAGGCGATCTTTTTCGTTCCCTTCTCTAGGTGATAGGGACCGAAACAACGCACCACGGGAGTGAAACGGTTGGCTAGTGGGTTTTTCTCTGCCTCTTTTTTCATGCTAGCGTCGTACATCTCCATCCCCCCTCCTACACTGAGCACGCCTGCTATACGTCCTGCATAAGCCCCGATTACGTTGTCAAACAAGTCCATCGTATTAACACCAAGCGCCTGCCGAGCAAAGAAGAAATTCCACGGGTCTGGTGTCTTAAAGTTGGTAAGGTCGAGCAAACCCTCATCGACTACGGCGACTGTGAAAGTCATGGGGCGTCCACTTTTCTCCTTCACAGCAATTTCGACCTTCCCCTCTGGGCGCACTTCATCTGGAGTATCTAGGATAGGCTCTAAGTGCGATTTGGGATTTTCTACCATTAGCGGTATTGCACCGTACATACGAAGTGGGAGGTCATTAGCCGTTTGTCCGTAGGGTTGTAGCAAAGTGATATCTACGTAAACATTAGGTGCCATTTCCCCCGTAATTGGAATTTTGACCTGCGTTTCGCCATCCTTGGCATCTACCCATTCGCTTTTAAGGACTGCTGCACCATTCTCTACCGAAACAAGCAATGTGCCGCCCAGTGGCGTCGGTATTGAAATTTCGGCAGTCTCACCTGCATTGTATTTTGTTTTATCGGCAGTAAGAGCCAAGACTGTAGAGCCTGTCATGGCGCGATCTGCTGTGCGTTCACGTGAAGCGGGCCAATCCCAGTACACCACGTCAGAAGCTACGTGACCACTTGCCAGATCCACTACACGTACCAGATAGCGTCCCCATTCGGGATAGTTTACACGTGCTATAAATGAGCCCATACCACGCCCATCGGTATAAATATCGCCATCGGTAATGAGTTTAGCCGATTTGGAATTTTCATACGATGCCAGATCGGAGTCTGAGTGTTCCCACCACCAGCTCCAAGCGATTTTGTAAACGGCATACTTCAAATGCTGGTTCGATTGTGGTCTTCCGTCTTCGTCTACCGAGACCACCTTGAAATGCTGATCAGTGTCCGTCTCAATGTAATAGCGGTCAGACTTGGGTTCTAACAACCCTACGTAGGATGTAAAGGGCGAAATCTTCTTGGTAGTAACACTCATGCTATAGCCTCCACCATCTTCCAGTACGCGGGTGCGGAATACCGCGTTGATCATCCCCGAAGCACCCGTAATAGGACGAATATAGAGCTTGGAACTTAGCTCACCATTCTCGTCGAGACGAGCTTCTTCGCCACTAAACTCGTAGGAGTTGAATTCCTTGCTAACATCGATAAAGATGTAGTCCTCAAAACCTTTGATAGTGGTCTGTGCTGCGAAAAGACGTACGGAGATATCCGTCATAAGTCCTCGCGCAGGCGCACCATGCAACCAATGGCTTTCAATCTGATAGTAGTTGTTTGCATCGGCGTGCAAAAGTTCATTGCTGAAGGTCAGGTTTACTTTCAAGCGATTGGGCTTAATGGTTTCTACACGGATACTCTTACTGAAACGCGCTTTACCCACAGTTGCCACTAAGTTGTACGTTCCCGTAGGCGCGTCGAGGGTTGTAGCCGCGGAGAAACTGTACATGTTATAGGCGTTGCTAGGTATCACTTTCCGCTCTACAAGCTGTCCACGCGAGTTGGATAGGGCAAATTCTATAGGATGATTCTCGGGCAAAGATTTGAGCCTGTCTTCAAGAATAAGTGCGAGATGCATCGTGTCGCCCGGACGCCATACATCGCGTTCGCCATAAATAAAGCCCTGTACTCCGCGTTTCAGTTGGTTACCTCCCACATCAAATGTAGAATAGGAGAGCGAATTACTCTGCTGCACGGGCAGGTATGAGCGTTGTACGCCTTGTTGAGCAATAATCAGGAACGGATCACGCCCTTCTATTGCTTCAAATTCTACCATTCCGTTGCCATCGGAAGTCCCTTCTCCGAGCGTTTGTAACTGGTAATCTAGAAGTTTTAGATCTACACCCGAGAGAGGTTTGCCTTCGGAAATAGCTACAGCAAAAGCGCGCAACGATCCGTTCCCATTTCGTTTTGCAATAAGCCCGATGTTAGAGACGAGGATATTGGTCCATTGTTTTCCGCGGTAGGAGTAATAATAATCATTGCACGGGTTGTTGCGTTCTTCCCAGTCGTAATCTACATCATAATAATCATCGTAATAGTAGCTATTATCATCGTTTGTCGGTATACTCTCAATAGGGACAAATTCTACCTCCTCGTCGCATGCGTAGGTAGAAAGGCAGCGGCGCATACTGAGGCTGATGCGGTACATAGCACCAGGCTCAAGTTGTATCACCTGACTGAGATCTAGAGCATATACATTGTCGGCACGTGTTGTAGCAAGCCCCTCTAGCATCAGCGTTTTTCGGAAAATGCGACGCCCCACACGGCGGAGTTCGCTTACGTAGCTATCGGTCAGAGAGTTCGTCTGGAAATACTGCCCCATGTTGCTTTCAAAAATCTGGTAGACTTCCACGTCTACTCCCTTCAAACCTATTGCTTTGAAGGGGATATGTACTTGTCCCGTAGCGGGCAGTATTGTTCCCGTCTGTAGGAACTGAAGTGTAGGTTTGTTACCCGTAAACTCAAGTTCGCACTCTAGGTCTCCGTCCATTCTCTGTCCGCCGTAGGAACGAATCCCACCTGCGAGCTGTAGTTTGTATGTGCCTTCGAGACGATTCCCAAAGTAGACATCCATAATATTCCCATCTACTTTTACACGAACATCTTTCAGATCGTCGCCATAAACAAGTCCGCGGAAATCTTGGTTAGCATCCAAGGGCTGCGAGAAGTATACACGCACATATTGGGCATCTGTCTCTTTTACATCGTAGCCGTAAGCAGTAAAAGGTGAGGAAGCATGAAAAGGCACTGCTTCGGTCATGGTTTTTGATAAGCCTATGTGCTCCCCCTCAAAAGTAATCTCGCAGTCTTCTTCGTTTGATAGCGGTTCGGAGATAAGTCGGAATTCGCGATCGTCGCTTCCATTCTCGATATTAACAGCAACTTTTTGCCCACCCTGTTTAAGGCTAATCCCCTTCTCCACCTCTTCTAGACTCACCACATCAGAGAAAAGAAGAAGAGCGCGCACCGTGGAAGTAACCTTACTCCCATTAGCCTCCAGATGTATGTAGGCATCCGAGCATGATACTTGTTGCCGTATTGTTTGGAAGGTATAAACAAATTCTCGCGCCTCATTAGGTATGTCCTCAAAAAGGTCTTCGAGTGCTACGTGCACTTCGTACATTTTGTCCGATTCGAGCACCTTCTTGGGCACGAATTCCAGTGTACGTGCATTAACCCACAACAGATCGCCTTTTACCTTTGGCGACAGTTTAAGTAGCCCTTTATCTGCAGCCTGACCTATTGCACCATCTGGCGCAAGATCCTTGGTAAAGACAACTTGGATAGAACTCGTCTTGGAGATAACTCCAGCAGTATAAGCCGAAATGTAGGGCTGGATATCGAATGTGGAGTGTACTGCTTTTCCACGCCCACGATAAATGAAAGCTGCTACCACAAAGACAGCTAGCACAAGCGCTATCCCGCAATACACAAGGAGCGCTCGACGACTCAAGAAATTTTTACTCATCTGTACGTAGTGTTGTTACGTTTCGTTATATGGCAATGTACCTAAAAAAGGTTAACTCTATTCACGAGAATAAAGTTGCATTTATTGGCAACAGCCTTTGGCAATGAGTGCTGTTACGATCTGCACCGCATTGGTGGCAGCACCTTTTCGGATATTGTCCGCTACGACCCACATCGTAAGCGCTTTTTCGCCAATGGCTAAGTCTTGACGGATGCGTCCCACAAAAACTTGATCGCTCTCTTGCGCATACCGAGCCATGGGGTAGCGAAGCTGGCTAGGATCATCCAAAACGGTTACCCCATGCATAGCAGCTATCAAGTTCCGTGCTTCGTCTGGTTTGATAGGCTTTTCAAATTCGACACTCACCGATTCCGAATGCCCACCCCAGACAGGGACACGAACCGCCGTTGCCGAGATGGCTAGGTGGGGAAGGTTGAAAATTTTTCGAGGCTCGTTAATGAGCTTCATTTCCTCCTTCGTGTAACCATTCTCTAAGAATTCGTCGCAATGAGGAATGCAGTTCAAATCTATAGGATATGGATAGGCTCGTTCTTGAGGTGCACGTCCTTCGCGCTCCGCACGTAATTGTTCGATGCCCTTCATGCCAGATCCACTAACAGACTGATAGGTACTTACATGAATACGCTTCAGCCCAAATGCACGTAATGGCGCGAGCGCCATCACCATTTGAATGGTGCTACAATTCGGGTTGGCTACAATATGTGCATCTACACGTAGCGCATTGGCATTGATCTCAGGTACTACGAGAGGAACGTCGGGATGCATACGCCACGCCGAGGAATTATCCACAACGTAAGTCCCTTTTTGCGCAAACTGCTCTGCATATTCGAGCGATACCGCACTACCCGCTGCAAAGAGGGCAATGTCAGGGCGCGCGGCCATTACATCGGCAATACTTTGCACACAAAGCTCACGACCGCGGAATTCAATTTTACGCCCTACAGAACGCGACGAAGCGGCTAAAAGGAGCTCAAAGTCGTTAGCAACTAACCGATCTAACTCCGTACACATTACAGAGCCAACAAGCCCAGTAGCACCAATTACTGCAATTTTCATACCCCACACCTCCGCATACAAATATATTACATATATTCTTGCGCATAACTATCTTTGTAGTGTAAGTACAATAAATTTTAACGATATGTTTCGTATCAACCGATTCAGGCTTGCAACACTTGCATTTGTTCTGCTGGCCATCTTTATGAGCACAAATCTTGTGCATGCACAAGATGCTGCTCAGATTGAGCAGCTTATGAAACTCGAACTCCCTATGAACCCCAAAGTGAAATACGGGAAGCTCGAAAACGGCATGGTCTACTACATCATGGCCAATCAAGAACCCCGTCAACGGGCAGAATTCTATATTATACACAATGTGGGGGCTATTCTGGAGAATGACGACCAACAGGGCTTGGCGCATTTTACTGAACACATGGCCTTTAATGGTACAACCCATTTCCCTGGCAAGAAACTTCTAAACTTCCTAGAGCACAACGGCGTAAAGTTCGGAGCCGATGTCAATGCATTTACGGCACAAGAGGTGACGTGCTACAACATTTCTGATGTACCCACGACACGCAAAGGGCTTCTCGACTCCTGTGTAATGGTACTATGCGACTGGTCAGGCGAAATCTCTTTTGTGGACAAAGAAATTGACGACGAACGCGGTGTAATTATGGAAGAGCTCCGTACGCGTCGGAATGCTGCATGGCGCGCACGCGACGAGAAAAACCGTTTGCTATACAAAGGCTCTAAGTATGCCGACCGCGACGTAATTGGTACGCTAGATCTCTTGAAGACCTTCAAGTATCAGACCATAAAAGATTTTTACCACAAGTGGTATCGCCCCGATCTCCAAGCCATCGTAATTGTAGGCGATTTTGATGTAGATGAGATGGAAGCTCGTGTTAAGAAAATGGCGAGTGCAGTGCGTGTGCCGAAAGAACTCACCCCGAAGCCAACCTACGAAATCCCCGTTGCTAAGGGCATTGTATTTGGTTCGTATACCGACCCTGAAATGCAAATGACCACTCTGGAGATGACCTACCGCCATGAGCCAGATTTCAACAAACCCAAGACCATTGCGAACCTGCGCGAGGAGCTGATTCGCGAAGCGGCTACGCGTTGCCTCAATGCGCGTTTTGATGAGTTGGCACAGTCAGACACTGCGCCCTTTTTAATGGCACAAGGGTATTATTATAGTATGGTACATCCTATGGATGTTTATTCTCTTACAGTTGTACCCAAACCAGGGATGATTAAACTAGCGTATGAAGCTCTCGTAACTGAAGCACAAAGGGCAGTACAGAATGGTTTTACAGCTTCCGAACTGGGACGTACCATAAGCGACATGTCTCGCGCATATCAGAGCGCTTATGATGAACGCGAGAAACAATCGAATGCTGCTCTTGTATGGGAATGTTTCAACCATTTTACATCGAATGAGGCAATGCCTGGCATCGAGCTCGAAGTGAAAATTGCTGTCCCCATGCTAGAGTCTATTGAACTCGAGGAAGTAAATGCTGCAATTCGCGATTTAATGCCTTCACGCGACCTTCTGATCTTTGTTTCTGCTCCTGATTCTGAGAAAGCAAATATCCCCACTGAAGCAGAAGCATCCGAAATCTATAACCGCATTTGCGACAGCAAAATCCCTGCATGGGTAGACAACGTGAAAGATGAGCCGCTCATTGCACAATTGCCTACAGCAGGGACTATTAAAAGCGAAAAGACTAACAAGAAGTTTGGTACAACGGAATGGGTACTTTCTAATGGCATGAAGGTAATTCTGAAACCTACTGACTTCAAAGAAGATGAGGTTCAGTTCAGTGCTGTTTCCATGGGTGGTTATTCATCTCTTGCAGCAGATGACATCTATTCAGCACAACTCTTGGGCACATTGATGGGCATGAGTGGTTTGGGTAACTTTGATGCTGTTGAGCTCTCAAAACTAACCGCTGGCAAAAAAGTAAGCGTAGGCGGAAATATCAGCCGTTTTGAAACAACTATTTATGGCGGTAGTTCTGCAAAGCTTGACGAGCTTGAACTGATGTTACAAGAACTTTACCTAACCTTCACTGCTCCTCGTTTCGACCAGAAGGCATTTAACACGCTGATGGATCGAATGAATACAGTGTACGCAAATAAGGAGAGCGACCCAAATTCAATATTCTCTCGCAAACTCACGCTCTTAGTCAACGATGATAACCAACGAAGCGACCTGTTGTCGCTCTCCAACTTGAAAAAAGTAAAACTAGAACGGATGCAAGCCATCTACAACGAGCTTGTACCTGGGGCTCAGAACTACAAAGTATACATTGTGGGCAATATAAACCCTGCACAACTGAAGCCGCTAGTATGTCAGTATCTCGCATCCTTACCGAAGGGCGACAAGCGTACTTGGAAAGATGACGGAATGCGGTATCCAGATCATGCGGTAAGTTCTACGTTCAGCCAAAAGATGGAGACCCCAAAAACGCGTGTTGCTGTAGTCTATGGTGCACCTGCAAAGTACACATTAGATAACATGGTTAACATCGCAACCATAGAGCACGTACTAGGGCTGCGTAATACTGAGGAAATTCGTGAAAAAGAAGGTGGGACTTATGGTGTATCCGAGCGCGGTATTTTGAGCAACCGCCCCGTGACTTTTGCTCGCATGATTATGCTATTCGATACCGACCCTGAGAAGGCTGATGCACTTATTCCTAAGGTTGCCGATATCTTCGATGCTTTAGCTCAAGATGTAAAAGAGGAAGATGTATTGAAAGCAAAGCTTCATTTCCAGAAGTCGCATGCAGAAGACATCCGTCGCAATGAGTACTGGATGCAAGTCTT
>CAUVMY010000048.1:0-8009 GCA_963552845.1 uncultured Bacteroidia bacterium | reverse complement strand
AGAGAGACATAACCGAACTCGTCGGGAGGTGAAACCTGCACCATCGCAATATCAACGGGTAGGACACCTTCTCGGTAAAGTTTTTGTGTTTCACCGAGGAAAATCGGTATATAATCGGCATAACCCGCTTGAGTTGTTTTACGAACATTTTTTCCAACAAAAAAAGAGTCAAGCTGGAAAATACCCTCGTACTCTGGTTCACTGTAGGGCGCAGGAGGCTCGGTATGAAGATGGTGTATATGTACATCCTTAAGCCCCGCCGCCTTCCCATATGCGCAAAGCGCATTGATGAGCACAGTAGGTGTTGTTGCCACGCTCCCTAGGTGGATATGATCGCCGGAACGAACAACCTGCACTGCCTCTTCGGCACTCATGAACTTCATGCCTTTCAAAATCATCCTACTACCCTTCCCTGATTATTTATGTAAACCTTTTCGCCGTAGCCCCGAAATTACTGAAGCTTAAAAATAGACTGAAGCTGTAGAAGATTGAAAAGATCTTTTACAGGTTGTTGTGGATTGGTGAGAATAATCGTCCATTTTCGTTCTTTACAAAGTCGTAATAAGGACAAGAGCGCCCCTACCCCCGAGGAGTCGATGTAATCCAGATTGGCTAAATCGAGCACTAGATAACCGTTTTCTCCGCGCACGATACGTGCAAACTCGTTTTTAGCTTCGCCTGCCTTTGCAATATTTAACTTGCTCCCAGGTTCAAAGCTGACGTGGGTTTCGCCCCCTACCACTGTAACTTGAAACATCTTATTTCGTGTTTTCTATTTCTGCAATGTACTGTTCTACGACTTGCTCGCCAGCCTTAATCTCATTTTCCAAAGCGGTTGCCTTCTCCTTGAGCAGAGACTCAGACTCTTTGCCCTCGCGGAGAGCCTTTTCAAATTCACTAGCTAAAGCCGCAAGTTTACGTAGCCCCAACGAACTTGCACTCCCCTTGAGGCGATGTGTCTGATCGCAAAGTTCAGGATGTCGTCCCAAGGTGTTACAGCTAGTTAACAGATGGAGATAGGCATCTCCCTGTTCGTGAAAAATCTTTAGAAGTTCTCTGAGGAAACTCACCCCGTTGGAGCACAAATTAGTTAACCACTCACGATCAAGCTGTAGTAATTCGTTTGTCATCTTCGCAGGACTTCGTGAAAATCAATAGTATGACAAATATAGCATCTTTTTGCTTACGTAAGTAGTAAAAAGTATAGGAGAAGTATTATAAAATTTAAGTTTTAATCCCCACGTAAAGGATTGTATCGTCTAAGGGAGTTGTACTCCAACGGGGAAGGGGTACAGTGGTACTGTTTAGACTATACAATGTGTTTAGAAGTTAAAAATATGCATACAGCTACCTTATCTTCAATCTTCATACATCGCCATGAATAAAGCCGAGAGTGTGCAGACATTGCCTCTTAGAGCTTTAGCAATTTTTCAAAGGTTTCAGTAGAGGCACTTTCTTCTAGCCAATTGCTTAAGTAGCGTAAACGTACACGATAAAAATAAACGCCGCGCCCGATTTCGTTGTTCCACTCGTCCTTCCCATCCCAATAGTAAGGACCTAATCGGAAATTGGGACTGGGTTCAGAGAAGTGTAGGCTACGAACTAAAATGCCATCAGGTGTATATATCTGAATAAGTATCTCTACTGGCTGTCCTGGTCGCGAAGTATCAAAATAAAAATTTGTAGCCCTAGTGAAAGGATTCGGATAATTCAATAAGTTGGAAATTTTCGCTTGCTTAGGTTCTCCGACCTCAAAGGAGATTGTACGCTGGGATGCATTGTTGTAGACATCATAAGCCTGAACACGAAGTGTATACTTTCCAGGCGTTAGATTGGTAAAATGATAGCGTACTTCGCCTCGACAATAGGTATCGGTGTCGGCAGTGTAAAAATCATTTAGCACTATTCGTTCTTCCTTCCCATTGCCCGACAAGGTTGCCAAAAGATCATGTCCGACCCCAGCTCCCGAGATGTTGATACCACTGGTATCGCGTAAGCGCACAATGAGGAGTGCATTGCTACTGATCACTGCCTGCGGACGTTGTGCATAGTCGTTCCACGAGATCTCCATTTCAGGACCTTCTGTATCGTCAGAGGTTCTTGTGGTTCGTCCTCCAACCACAAAACTATCGTCCCCACCACTTGCCAGAGCATCGCTAGAGGTGGCTAACATAGAAACTAGACCAGCACCATAGTTTAGTTCCATGTCGGTGGGTACAATGAGTTTAACCGTTGCTTCACCGTCTGTTACTGTAGCTTTTCCACGAAATATTGTATTAACACGTTCTTCAAACTCGAAAACTCCATCGCCGTCATTATTCAGTGTTCGTACCTTTCTTTTGGGACCGAGAAGCTGAAGATTGAGTTCTCCACTAAAAGGCGTTCCATCATCATGCTTTACCTCGATGCCCAAAGTAAGAGGTTCGCCAGCACGCAAAGTGTCATTGATGCCTCCTAATGCTCTTTCGTTCCAAGTCACTAATTTTGCAGTTGCCGTAAAATTGGGTATGGGAAGTGCGGGATTACCTAGTAGAAGGTACTTGCTTCTATTCTCGCTTCCTGGGGTTTTGTTTTTTGCAATACGAAGTGCATCACCAAGAGCACTGTTTCGTTCACTTTTAGTTTTTGGGAAAATCGCACGCAAAAGGTGTGCATTGAATACCTGATTCGAGTAGTTGAAAGTGAGACGACTCGCTGCAATGAGAGCAATGCTTCCCCCTTGCGGCATAAAGAGCATACTTTGCCCGAGTGGAAAGTCGCCTTCCCAATCTGCACTTGCAAAAAAGCAGGAAGCTGCCACAAGTACGGGTAGTGTACGTAGGTTTCTCCAAGAGGCCGCGTCGTCGAAAGTAAAGAAGTAT
This sequence comes from uncultured Bacteroidia bacterium, assembly GCA_963552845.1. GTDB lineage: Bacteria > Bacteroidota > Bacteroidia > Bacteroidales > CAJPTX01 > Bacteroides_D. Next base: position 5,148 of record CAUVMY010000048.1, on the reverse strand, counting down.
TCGTGTCCGAGACGATGAGAACTGCCGTGTCCGACATAATTCAAGAGATATGCTCCTTTGTTCATGGTTCGATTAAGCTCTTTATTAACCGCGGAGTAGTGCGCTTTGCCCCATGAGTTATCTTGTCGAAATGCATCCACATAAAGACGTTGAATAGTAATATCCTTACGTTCTTTTTCTATTCGCACTGCCATAGAATCGCTACCACGCATGTATGCAAGTCCATCTTCGTCATCTGCTAGCATCACCGCGTGAGTAAGCCACGCTCCCCAATTGGCTAGAGTATGGTAAGCCTGTTCGTGCCGAATAAGTTGGTCTGCTTGATCTGTCTGGTACACAGCATAACGACCAATACCAATATCTAGTTCCCCACGTTCAGCGGTTTCATTGGGGTCGAGGAATCCGAAAATGTCATCAGAGCCAAATGAAAGATCGTTATTGATTGAATTTTCGGACTGATAATTAGGTATCAGGTTGATGTCTTCGTGTCGCATACGGAGTTGGTAGTAGGGTTTGCCTACCAATAGTAAATAGCGATAGGGTGAGGCAGCACCACCGCCACGCCAATACAAGAAGCGCGAGTAGTTACGAATGGCACTTGCATCTATGTTGCCTGAGGCAAATTCGTTATAGATTTGTTGTACCTCAACTACTTTAATTTTTCTTACTCTCGCGAGTGCTGAATTTCGATAAATATCGGCTATAGCTTCGGCCTGCGAGAGGAATTTTTCGTGCGAGACAATTAAGAGCTCTGGCACCTCACCGCCGTGTAAGTTCTGGTTTGCCACAGTTCCGCCCCATTCTACCGCTGAGACCGTGTTACGATTAAATAGTATCAAACGCGCTGGGGTGTCTGCTTTTACCGAAGCTTCTTGCATTGAGGTAAAACGCACAGGTTGGAAGCGGTCTGTTACATCCCAAAGTTCAACAAAGTCTTCATCGTATTGCGGGAATTCAAATCCTTGCCGCCCCCCTACTGCCGCAACATCATGATCACTATAAAAGAGAAGCTGTTCTAGTCTATCAGGGAACGTCTGACGAGCGTTGAACCATAGACGCGAGAGCCAGCCTGTAGAAGAATAGGAAGGACGCTGGTAGCGAAGCTTTAGATCTAACTCACGGTTTACTACAGGAAATGTAAAAACGTTCTCTGAGATTTTGGCTAGATCGCTCGAGGAGGAAGGGCATGGCGGAACATCAAGTTGACCGATTTCTACCCCTTGAACAGAGAGAGTAAACGTACTTTGTGTAGGCGAATAAGCTGCTACACGTGCGTAGATTTTTGCTTTAGAACCTTCTACCGAGGCTCGGAGTGTAGTTCTTAGTTTATGCTCGAGACGGAACTCAAACTGAAGACCAAAAAATTCTCGTCCTGAATAACGCAAATTAGTAGTACGTCCGATGTAGCCCCACATCCCCAGATAGTCCTTCTGTCTAATAGTTGGTAGTGGGGGTGTTTGTTGTGGTACGGTACGCGCCATACGCTCTGTAGTCACAAAGTAGTGAGAGATAGAATCGTAATCATGTTGGTGTAAGTCGTACATTTCTCGTGCATCGTTGTACGTCCACCAAGTAGCGCCATCCAGAAATACTAAAGCATAGTCTCCCGATTGTGGTTGTTCAGCTTGCTTTACCCACTCAATGGGAATGGGTTGCAAGTCGTCTACATTTTTTGTTGCGTTATCGTAAGGGAGCTGGAAGGGTTGTCCTCCCCAAACGGATAGATCCTCAGGATTTTCAAATCCATGCGATTTTAGTTCGTCGTAGGTGATCTTATAAATGCCCGAATGGCGCACCTTAATCATCTCCCAGTGTCCTGAAGCGAGCTGCGAATTCGTTACTGCAGTATAATCAGCAGTGGTTGCAGGCGTTAGCGCTTTAACAGTAGCATTTTTTCGCAGCGCCACGACTCGATAGCTCTTCAGACAACGCAGCTCGCCTGCTTGAAATTGAAAAGCTGGTATGGTGGTACGAAGTAGTTTTTCGCCTCGAGCATTTACAATTTCAGCGTGAGGGCTAATATCTTCTTTTAACCATGCAGGGTAACTTGTGGGGGTGAGAGGGAGAGCTACATATTCCAATTCTGTAATTTGTACGTCTACCTCAGCGCCTTGCCATGGGTAAACGCCTCTATGAACAATGCAGCCGTTGCTAGCACGGTCTCCGCCTATAAAATGATAGTCACGTCCTAGCGAATCGAGATTTGTAGGTGCTGGATTTATCTGCCAACTCACCTCATAATGGGTTTGTTGTGCGAAGATGTTAGTTGCCAAAAACAAGCCTACGAATAACAGTAGAATGCTTTGTTGCCCCAAAAATCTCATGAACAGCTGCCTCTTTAGTCCTTATAATTCTCTCGCTTTCACAAAAGTAGGTAATGGCGCTGGAATTAGGGGAACTCAGCACAAGGCGATGCATAAAATAAGAGGTGTGAAGAGTTCGGGCAAAGGATTCGTCAAGATGGCGTATGCTTAGTGTGCTATACGCAAGGTATCAACTTTCTCTTTGCTAGGTGTATCAGCCTCGTTTTTTATGCCACCTACGGAGGAAGCAATAACTGAGAGAAACTCCTAGTACTCCCAGTCCGTATTTCACACTTCGTGCAAAGTTGATGGAAGAGGCTTCTTTGAAATACTTCGTGGGGCAACTAACCTCACCGATACGAAAGCCATAACCGAAACATTGGGCTAGAAACTGGTTGTCAAAGACAAAATCGTCACTATTGCTATGATAAGGGATGGTCTCCAGTACTTCGCGCGCATAAGCACGATACCCAGTGTGGTATTCGCTTAGCTTCTCGCCGAGCAATAGATTTTGAAAAAGGGTAAGACAACGGTTTGCAAAATACTTGTAATAAGGCATGCCGCCTTTCAGACAGTCTCCGCCCAAGATACGCGAAGCGAGTACTACAGGATAAAGACCATTAGCTATCATGTAAGTCATGGACTCAATGAGACGAGGTGTATACTGATAGTCTGGGTGCAGCATAACTACTATGTCAGCGCCGAGCGCTAGAGCATAATCGTAGCAAGTTTTTTGGTTCGCTCCGTAGCCCTTGTTCTCATCGTGTTGTATTACGTGTTTCAATCCCAAAGCATTAGCTATTAATACTGTAGCATCCTTACTCTTATCGTCAACTAACACAATATCGTCGACTACGTCGCGGGGAATTTCTTGCACAGTTCTTTCTAAGGTACTTGCTGCATTGTAAGCAGGCATTACAACCACAATGCGTTTGCCATGTATCATTCTTCAGCTTCCTTCAAGGCGTGAAAACGAGCGAAACAGTTGTTAGCGCGCTTATCGCCTATTTTAGCATAGCATGTACCAAGATTAAACCATGCGTCAGCCACATTAGGGTATTCGCGGGTTAGCTCTTCGTACTCTGCAATTGCAGCTGCAAAATTCCCTTTCGCGAAGTAAATCATTGCAAATCCGTCCCGCAAGGGATAAGTAAGTGGTATTTTTTCGGCATCAAGCAGTCTTTTTGCTTCCAAGAAGTAGTCGTGTGCCTCATCGGGACGACGTTCTGAGAGACTGAGTCTTCCGAGGCGATAATAAGCTTCTGCATTGTTTGCAAAAAGATACAACCCTGATTCGATTCTGCGTCGTTGCTCGTCAATTGTTCCACCGTTAGGCGTACGGTTTAGCTTAAATAAAACTGTGGGTTCGTTTGCACCTATAAGATGTACGAGCTCTATATAGTCAGGCTGCTTTATCAGAACAACGCTGAGCATGACGTGTAGGGTATTGATGTAGTCTTCCGTACGTTTTTCGGTAAAACGACGTAAGCGCCCGCACATCACATACTCCACTTTGTTGGAATCAAGAAACTGCTGCACAGTATCTGCATTAAGACTTGGCAACTTAAAAATTCCGAAAAAGGGGCGATTGCCATAGATGCGCGAATTATTTGGTTTGCGGCAGGCGACAACAACCGAATCGGGGATATTTTTTCCAACCCATTCGCTCATACGGAGATAGCTATCCCAGTCAGGGGTATAACCAGCAAAACGGTCTCCACGAAGGTTGGAACGGAGACGCGTGATATCCACATTTCGCGAATTCTGTACAATGTGGGAAAGGAGTGCAATACCAAAGAGAATAAGCAATATGACGGATACTCTCTGAAAATTCTTTCTTTTCAAGAGGTCTTGTAGACCGTCGAGAGAGAAAAAGAGAAAGAGCGGAAAATATACCAGAACGAGACGCATCTGATTCCATGCCACTTGCTGTGTAATAAAGGTTATACCATACATTGCGGCAAGGTAGATACCCAGTAATGCCAAAACACGATTACTCCGTTTCCAAGCGCGTACGAGTAAAAAAAGGAGTAGCACGACGACAAGCAATGTAATAACCCATGAACCCGTTGCAGAGGCGAAGCCGACAAACTGTCCGTTATGTCCCGAAAGATATTGCTTACAGTTCTGAGCAAAACGCACTAACATTCCCCATAAGTCTTCTTGTCCTGCCGAAGCATTGTAGAAATCAACTTGAAGCGCTCTATTAAGTTGTCCTGCAAATGAGGCATCTGTAACACCCCATACGAGACGTCTATAAATGGAGAAAAGAAATTGTAATAAGATAAACCCTGCGCTATAGAGTGCACCAGCACGCCAATCGCGCCGCAGCGCCAAGAAATAAATGAGTAGCGCCAAGAAGGCTGCATAGCCCACATTGCGTGTAAGTGCTAAAGCAAACGTAAGGAAAGCCAATAAAAATAACCAAAGCCCTTTCTGTTTTACACTAGCGCCTGTTTTGGCTTCGTAAACAAAAAGAGTATAAAAAATTGCACTCTGTATGAGGAGGAAAAGAGGTTCGCTATAGGTAGTACTAGCGAGCGTAACAAGATGTGGAGTTAAAGCAAATAGCACGATGCCGATAAGCCACGAGAGAGGAGATATTTGTTTACGGAAGGCGACCGCAAGAAGCCATACTGCTGCAAGAGTAAAAAGAACGGACAAGAACTTAAGAGGAACGAGTGAAATCCCCAAGAGAGCTATAAATGGACTCAGAATAATCGAGTACAATGAACCATGCCATGATGGGAAGGCTACGCCATTCCAAAAATCTTGAGCAGCTAGTACATACCACGAATCGTCACCTCCAATACTAACCTTCGGATCAAAAGTTAAACCAATAAAG
>CAUVMY010000047.1:0-8280 GCA_963552845.1 uncultured Bacteroidia bacterium | reverse complement strand
GACGGCATCCTGCGAGAAAGTTGTGTCGTCGTAAGCTTGTATCACAGCTGCAAAATCAGTCAAGGGGAAAAAACGTGTCTGCACATAGGGAGAACCAAAAACGACGAGGATGGTAGGTTTACTCTTTGCACACGCTTTCGCAAAAGCTATTTGTTCCTTGCTGACCCCAAAATTTTTGGAAGGCGCATACCCAGTCGCACGTACCGAAACAATCATAAGAGTCTTGTCTTTGGTTGCGGCTTTTATCTGTGTGTCCAATACACCTTTTGTCAGTGCTTTTTTCTCGTCATATACGGCAGCATAGCGCATAAGCCCCGAAAGAAATGTATCATTTTTCTTGGGCAAGAAACTCACATAACCTATGTTCTGCTTATCGAGTTGTGTAATAGGAATTGTATTCTCGCTGTTGCTAAGAAGTGTAACGGCCTCTTGTGCAATTCGTGCACTCAAGTCGTTGCGAGCTTGTTCGTTACGCTCATCTTCTGTAGGTGTTCTTTGTGCTGCTGCTATTATACATGCTTGTTGCGCTTTCACGGCATCATACTTAGCTAAAAGTAAACGCTTGGTGCGAAGATTGATCTCTTTTTCTGTAATCTTCTTATGTTTTACAGCGTTTGCAATTGCTTTTACTCCCCCTGCTACATTGTCGGGACAAAGAAGAATATCTGCTCCTGCAAGATAAGCCTGCAGTGCAACCTCCTCAGGTTTTAGTTTTCCCGTAGCCCCCTTCATGTTTAGTGCATCGGTGCAGATAAGTCCCTGAAAATGGAGAGAATCTCGCAGTAGGGTAGTAATAACCTCGCGTCGTAAACTAACAGGTACGGAGTCTGGAAGCCCCAAACCTGGTAGGGCTATGTGTGCAACCATTACCATAGAAAGACCGTCATCAATCAAATTGCGGAACGGTATCAGATCGCATGTATCTAGTTGCGCATACTTTGCTTTTACTATGGGTAGAGTATGGTGCGAATCGGTGGAAGTGTTGCCGTGACCTGGGAAGTGCTTAGCACATGCTAGAAGCCCTTGCGATTGCATGCCTGTCATGTAGGCTACGCCGAATTGCGAGACGGTCTGTACATCGTCTGAAAAAGCACGAACCCCGATTACTGGATTTTTTGGGTTACGCTGTACATCGACTACGGGGGCAAAATTTACATGTATCCCCATCTCTTGCAATTCTTTTGCTACTTCTTCTCCCATACGATAGGCGAGTGCTGGTATCCCTGTAGCAGCTAGTCCCATGGCTTTGGGGTAAGCAAACCCATCTTCCAGACGCATGTCGGTACCCCATTCTGCATCTAGGGCAATGAGAAGCGGCACTTTGCTTTTGGTTTGGTATGTTTTGGTTAGAGAGCGCATCCGTTCCCGATTACCCTGCAAGAACATCACCCCGCCCACGCCTTGTTTTTCTATAAGCGTCAGAATGGCTTTGTCTTCATGCTTATCGCCACGAGCATATCCTACAAGCATAAAAGACTGTGCAATGCGCTCCTCTAGCTTGAGAGTGGCGAGCACCGAATCTGCCCATCTGTTCGCTTCAGGCGAGGTAAGCCAGCTCGGAGCTTCTTGCGCACGAAGCCCCAAATAAAAAGAGAAAAAAAGCCCGACGAAAAGTATTCGTCGGGATAATACTATACGTAATACGCTCATTAAAAAGCGATATATGGCAACCAATTTTATTTGACTGTAATGAAACGGAGTGCACTCATAAGTGCATCTTTGTAAGATTTACCGATGGGTAGGGCTACAGGCTTCCCGTCTTGCAACATAATCACCGAGCTATCTTCAATGCTCTGTATACGCGTTATATTCACAATATAGGAGCGGTGAATACGGCGGAACATACTCGGTGGCATGTGTCCCTCTGTTGTTTTCAGCGTGAAATGGAGCGTAAATTTTTCGTTCTCGGTAATGATTTTTACGTAGTTCTCCATAGACTCTACCCATAAAATAGAATTGTAGGGTACACGCACTAAGGAAGCATTTTTCTTGAGGAATAACTCTCCCTCTGTTCCCGTTGGGTGCATCCACTTCATTGCCTTCGATACCCCCTTAAAAAAACGAGCGTACGAAATAGGCTTCAACAGATAGTCAGTTGCGCCGAAATCGAAGGCGCGCACAGCGTAACTATCGGAGGCGGATATCATGATTACTTGCGGCGGATTCTCGAGCGTGTCTAGAAACTCGAAGCCGTCCATATTCGGGAGCATAACATCGAGGAATACGAGATCTATACCATTTTCGCGCTTCAGGAAGTTCAGCGCTTCTATAGACGATGCAAACTCGCCTGCGGATACCATGAAGTCGGTCTGATTGACATACTCCAAGAGTATGCGACGGCTCACCGCATCATCATCGATAATTACACAACGCATCTTTCAAGACTGTTTAGAGATTTCGTCGATACGAACTCAGACTCTATATAAAAACAATAGCGCAGCTTCACTGCTCTAGGCGGTGAGACTGCGCTAGTAATTTCTGAGTAACCCAAGCCTAATTTATAGCTTTCTTCAGTTCAGCACCAACCTTGAACGATACACTGTTGGACTGTGGGATGTTGATCTTTTCATGCGTTTTCGGATTCTGCCCTACGCGAGCCTTGCGTACGGAGATCTTAAACGTACCAAAACCAACCAATTGAACCGTATCGCCCTTTGCTAAAGCCTCTTGTGTTACCTTCAACAAAGCATTCAACGCACTAGCAGCATCAGCTTTGGTCAAGCCAGCTTCGTGTGCAATTGCGTCCACTAATTGTGTCTTATTCATTATAACATCAATTGTTTATATGTACGGCTGCAAAGGTAGAAATTGTTTTTGAACTACCAAGAGTTTCGATAACTATTTTTTGCTACTTTGCAAGTTCAGTTGGAGGAATTGTCTGTATTTCAACAGATATTCAGCAAGATAACTAAATATAAACCCTTTGCTAGATGTAAGAAAATTTATTCCTGTATTGCTAATTCTATGCGAATTTGTACCTTTGTGCTGGGGTGAGTCTCATACGACCAGCTCCCTCTGAAACTCCCTAGGGTCGGAAGACAGCAAGGATAGGAGGTTGTAGCGGTGCGATGTGAGGAGCTTGCCCCTTTTTTTATCCCTGATCTTCAATCTTAATTTTGAGATTGTCAACGTATTCCCCGTCATTTTGCATGTAGGTGTGTCAAAATGCAGCCAATTCGTTAAATTTTATTTTGTGCCACTTGTACAAGGCATTTTTGGATAGTTTAATCTATTGATTTTCAATATTGAAATGCTTTGCGCTACTAATTTAGTACTTAGTAGTTAGCAATTTGAGGGTGTGGCAAGGTTGTTTTGACACGCTCTCGTATTTTGATAACACCTATAAAATGGACGTTGCAGGCAACTCAACCCAATTTCTATTTTTTTTACTGACTGAATGTGTGATTGGTTTCTAAGTGTCATTCTGACACGTTTAGTAACGCGGCATATTGCTTGCTCCGCACCTAAAAAATGTAAAACCAAAAGTTGAAAAGATGAGCAATGCACAAACGGGTAAAATTGGTGTTACGACCGAGAATATCTTCCCTATAATTAAGAAGTTTCTTTATAGCGACCATGAGATCTTTCTGCGTGAGCTTATTTCCAACGCAGTAGATGCGACTCAAAAGCTCCGCACTTTGGCAAGTGCTGGTGAATTTAAGGGCGAAATAGGCGATGAGACGATTGAAGTGGTTTTGGATAGTACTACTAATACCCTCACTGTGCGCGACCATGGTCTGGGTATGACGCGTGAAGAGGTGGAACGCTATATCAATCAGATTGCTCTGTCTGGCGCTGAAGAGTTTCTTGCAAAGTTTAAGGATAAGGATGCCAGTATCATAGGGCACTTCGGGCTGGGTTTTTATTCGGCATTTATGGTGAGCGATCGCGTTGAAATAGAGACCAAGTCGTGGCAGGAAGGCATCGAGCCTGTACACTGGAGCTGTGAAGGTGAGCCCACCTATACACTCGAACAGGGTACTCGCACAGAGCGCGGGACGGATATTATACTTCATCTGAGCCCCGATTGCAAAGAGTTCGCCGAACAAAATAAAATACAGGATTTACTCCGTAAGTATTGTCGTTTCTTGCCCGTTCCCATTGCTTGCGGTTTCAAAACCGAATGGAAAGACGGGAAAAGCGTTGAGACGACGGAACGCAATATCATAAATTCTGAACCACCACTTTGGGTGAAGCGTCCAGCGGATCTTAAGGAAGCGGACTACCTGAAGTTCTATCGGTATCTATTTCCTGGACACGAAGATCCGCTCTTCCACATTCATTTGAACGTAGATTATCCCTTTAATTTGACAGGGATTCTCTATTTCCCAAAAATGAAATCAAACTTCGATATTCAACGCAACCGAATCCAGCTCTACTGCAATCAGGTGTTTGTTACTGATTCGGTTGAAGGTGTTGTTCCCGAATTCTTAACCGTCCTGCACGGAGTAATAGATTCGCCCGATATTCCTCTCAACGTATCGCGTAGCTATTTGCAGAGTGATGCGAACGTGCGAAAAATTTCTTCGCATATTACTAAGAAGGTGGCAGACCGACTCGAAGAGATTTTCAACGAGGATCGTAAAGCCTACGAAAGCAAGTGGGAAGACCTGAAGCTCTTTGTAGACTATGGTTCTATCTCCAACGAGAAGTTCTGGGAGCGTGCTGAGAAGTTTGCGCTTGTAAAAGATGTTGACGGCAACTTCTTTACCTATCAAGAATATCAAAAGGCGGTTGAAGAGAAACAAAAAAATAAAGATGGAAAAACCGTTTACCTCTATACAACAGACCCTGAGCAGCAGTGGGGCTATATTGAAGAAGCTAAGGAACGCGGTTATAGTGTCTTGCAGATGACGGGGCAGCTCGATGCCCACGTTATCAACTTTTTGGAGCAAAAACTAACCGATGTGCAGTTTGCACGTGTGGATGCCGATACGTTGGATAGGCTCATAGAGAAGGGCAAAGAGCGGAAAGTGGCACTAAGCGAGACAGAACAAAATAGCCTAATAGGGGTAATGACAGGGGCATTAGGTGACCGCAGAACGCAGTTCTCTGTCAGCCTTGAAGATCTGGGAGCAGAAGGCTTGCCAGCAGTGGTAACGCAGAGCGAGTTTATGCGTCGTATGCGCGACATGGCGCAGATGAGTCCCCAGTACAACATGTTTGCGAACTTCCCAGAGCATATCAACATAGTGCTGAATACAGCGCATCCCTTGGTAACGAAGTTGAGCCAAACGGTAATGGCGGCGCTCGGTACAAAGCTTGAGGATTTGGCTATGCGTGAGAAGCCTGCACTAGACGAAGAAAAAGCATTTGAAGAGAAACTTGCTAATCGTGCTCCCTCTGACCAGACTGACGAAGAAAAGGCGGAGCACAAACGCATACACGAACAACTGGAGGTGTTTACGAACGAGCGCAATGAGTTGTTGAATGGATACGGTGCTACGAATGCGCTAGCTCAGCAACTGATAGACCTCGCACTGCTTTCTAACAACATGTTGAAAGGCGAAGCGTTGGCAAAGTTTGTGCGTCGTAGTGCAGAACTATTAGAGTAGATTTACCAATCTGAAATTAAAGAGCGGACGTTGCTTGTAGCAGCGTCCGCTCTTTTTTCTTTGGCGTGTTTTTTGTAAATATTAAGACCTTTGTAATATCAATCTACCACAGAAAAAGAAAAAAATGAGCGAGGAGACAAATCCTATTGTGAACGAAGCGCTGACTGCCGAATCGCCTCTGAAAGGTGTGAAGGCATATAAGGCACTCTTCCCAGTACTCATTGGGTTGGGCGTAGTGGCATTTATATTTTATCGAGAGTTTCGTCCAGAAGCCATGTCCTTTGTCTCTTGGACTCCCAGCGTTGTTCTTTGGTTTCTTGTTGCTTTGCTTTTCATGTTCGGGCGCGATCTCGGCTACGTATGGCGTATTCGTATTCTCTCGGACAAGCGCCTCTCCTTCCGACAAGCCCTCCGTATCATAATGCTTGGGGAATTTACTTCGGCCATTACCCCCTCTGCCATAGGAGGAACGAGTGTTGCCATCCTCTATGTCAATAAAGAGGGACTGAGTGTAGGACGTAGTTCAGCCGTTGTTATGGCTACGAGTTTTCTCGACGAACTATACTTCCTCATCATGTTCCCTTTACTACTACTTGTGGTGGGTCCCTCCAATTTGTTTGCCATTGGTGGTGAAACTTTCTCTTGGACGAGCTCCCTTTTTCTCTTTGCTACGCTAGGCTATGGACTTAAGGCTGCTTATGTTGCTATACTGTCTTATGGCTTTTTTATAAATCCGCGTGGATTGAAATGGATACTTCTAAAATTATTCAAACTTCCTATTCTCCGACGTTGGAAATATGGAGCACATAAAGCGGGGACTGAGATTATACAGACCTCTACCGAATTCAGACGCAAACCTTTCTCCTATTGGCTTAAAGCCTTTTTGGCTACGTTTCTTTCTTGGACATCCCGTTACTGGGTGGTCAATGCTATACTGCTGGCCTTCTTCGTCGTGCATGATCATTTCCTCATCTTTGCACGCCAGCTTGTAATGTGGATCATGATGCTCGTGAGTCCAACGCCTGGTGGAAGCGGATTCGCCGAGTACGTCTTTTCTCGCTATTTGGGGGACTTCATCCCAGTTGCGCCAGAGAATCTGGCAGCGGTAGCAATTGTACTAGCACTTATTTGGCGACTTGCTACCTATTATCCCTACCTTATTGTTGGTGTATTCCTCCTTCCTAAATGGATGCGAAAACATTTCCTTTCGAGTAAAAAAGTGGAAGCCTAAATGCAACGACTAGAAGTACTCGCCCCAGCGGGCAATTTCGCGTGTTTACGTGCTGCCATTCAAGGAGGAGCGGACTCGGTCTTCTTGGGGGTAGGCGAGCTTAATATGCGTGCATCCTCTAATACTAATTTCACCGTTGAGACGCTGCCTGAAGCCGTTGCCTTATGTCACGAGGCAGGGGTAAAGCTCTATCTGACAGTAAATACAATTGTTTATAACGAAGAATTAGGTGCAGTACTCGAAACCCTAGAACTCGCAAAGCGTACGGGTGTAGATGCTATAATAGCAAGCGACCAAGCCGTAGTTGCTATGGCGCATAAGTTGGGGTTACGTATTCACCTCTCTACGCAGTTGAGTATCTCGAATACGGAGAGTTTGAAATTTTATAGCCATTGGGCAGATGTTGTGGTACTAGCGCGTGAACTCTCGATAGAACAGGTGCGTAGGATAACTGATGACATCCGAGAGCAAAATATTTGTGGTCCGTCTGGTGAACTTATCAAGATTGAAATTTTTTGCCATGGCGCGTTGTGTATGGCTATTTCGGGCAAGTGCTATCTTAGTTTACACGAGGCGAATCGTTCTGCCAATCGGGGGGCTTGCGTGCAGATCTGTCGACGTTCGTACGAATTGCGCGATATCGAATCAGACAATGCCATAGAGGTAGACAACGAATACCTTATGTCTCCCAAAGATCTGAAAACAATACATTTCCTCAACAAAATTGCAGATGCTGGGGTCAGTATTCTAAAAATTGAGGGGCGTGCCCGAAGTCCCGAATATGTATTAACAGTGGTAAAATGTTATCGAGAAGCTGTAGATGCTCTCGCCAATGGAACGTGGAGTGAGGCAAAAATAGCGGATTGGGACGCTCGTCTCGCTTCCGTATTTAACCGAGGGTTTTGGAACGGCTATTATCTAGGACAGCGTCTTGGCGAATGGTCGGCGCAGTACGGTTCCTCGGCGACGGAAAAGAAGGTACAGATCGGACAAGTGCGCAATTTCTACGATCGCCTGTCTGTAGCAGAAGTACAGGTGCGCTCTGAGCAAATTACTACAGGCGACAGTCTTTTCATAATTGGTGACACAACAGGCGTGGTTGAGGTTGTGGTAAACGAACTCCGTGACGACGCAGGAAATACCTGTTCAGTTCTTAAAAAGGGCACAATTGGGGCTTTTCGTACGCCTACCAAGGTACGTAAAGGCGATAAAGTCTTTCTGCGCGTGAAAGCCTAAGTGGCTTTTTAGCGTCACGACATCTTTACGTTTCGTTTGGGTGTCTTGTATTGGTGCATGCCCCTAGTCTGGTGCATGCATTTTTTTGTCCTAAAAGAAGGGATAAAATGAGGATGTTGCAGGTAAATCTGTCTAATTCGCTGATTTGTATTATCTTATAGGAGTAAAAGCAGATAATAAAGTTGGCGAGATGAAAGCGCGTTGCGAAAAGAAATATACCATCGTAGATGCCGTACTTGAGGAACGGACGCAAGCATT
>CAUVMY010000046.1:0-8419 GCA_963552845.1 uncultured Bacteroidia bacterium | reverse complement strand
CCCGATACGGTAGGGAACATGTTTCCCTGTCACACGTTCGAAGGTTTCCACAATTTCTAAGACCGATACCCCGCGCCCCGCGCCAATGTTCACAAATTGCAACCCTACGTTGTCTTCTGTGCGCTCAAGGTATTCTAAAGCAAGGACGTGCGCTCGTGCGAGGTCGCATACGTGGAAGTAATCCCGCAGAGGCGTCCCGTCGGGTGTTGGATAGTCTGAGCCGTATATGGTAAGTTCGCGCAACACGCCACTAACGGTTTGAGTGATGTAGGGTAGAAGGTTGTTAGGTACGCCTTGCGGGAATTCGCCGAGAAAGCCCGATGGGTGTGCGCCAATAGGGTTGAAGTAGCGCAAAGCGAGACAGCGGAACTCTTTGTAGGCATTGGCTACGGACTGTAGGATTTGTTCTGCAAAAAGCTTAGTTGCTCCGTAGGGAGAAGCGGGTTCGGCAAGAGGTGTTTGTTCGGTTACGGGCAGTGCTGTCGGTGCGCCATATACCGTTGCCGAGCTGGAAAAAACGAAGTTTTGTATCCCGAAGGCTTGCGCAAACTCGAGAAGGGTGAGGAGACCATCCATATTGTTACGATAGTACTTCAGAGGGTGCGTTACCGATTCTCCCACCGCTTTGTGAGCAGCAAAGTGGATAATGCCGTCGATGGTAAATACGTCGTCGAAGACGCGTGCCATCTCCTCGCGGTTCGTGCAGTCAGCTTGATAGAATTGCGGCTCTGTGCCTGTTAGACGTTTAATGAGCCGTAAAACATCGGTGCGAGAATTGGCGAGGTTATCGACAATGACCACTTCGTAGCCACGTTCTTGCAGTGCAACTACGGTATGCGAACCTATATAGCCTAGCCCTCCCGTTACGAGGATGCAACCTTTTTCGTTCATGATAGCCTGTTCTTTATTTGCAGCAAAGATATTACCCTCGGGCTATTTATTGTTATGGCAGATGCGTATAATTTTGCTGCTATAATCTTGCGGAGTGTATAGAAGATTTAGTTGATAGCGAAGGGAGGTCTGAGGTGGAGTCGGGAGAACAGAGACGTACGGTGTTTGCGATACTGTTGGCAATCAGTTTTTCTCATTTTCTGAACGATATGATGCAGTCGGTAATACCGTCGATCTATCCGTTAATAAAAGAGAAGTATGGTTTTACTTTTGGCCAGATAGGCGCTATTACTTTCGCCTTTCAGATGACCTCGTCGGTACTTCAACCTTTTGTTGGTTGGTATGCTGACCGACATCCGCAGCCTTATTCGCTGTCTGTGGGCATGTTGTTTACATTGTTGGGCATTGTTTTGCTCTCTTTTGCTAATAGCTTTTTGTTGATTCTGCTCTCGGTGAGTGTGATAGGGTGGGGGTCTTCGGTATTTCATCCGAGTGCTTCGCGCGTTGCACAGATGGCAGCGGGCAATAGGAATGGTTTGGCGCAGTCCATCTTTCAGGTTGGTGGCAATGGGGGAAGTGCAATAGGACCTCTTTTAGCCGCAGTATTAGTGCTCCCATTTGGGCAGCACGCCATAGCGTGGTTTGCATTAGCAGCAATGCTGGCGAGTGCTACCCTTTTTCGGGTGGGAGTGTGGTATAAGGGCGAGCTACACCGTTTTACGAAGAAGCTACAGGTTGCGAATTCGCGTGTTGCTCAATTCTCAAAACGGAAAATAAATATAGCCTTAGCACTACTTGTTATTCTGGTCTTCTCGAAGGCGTTTTATATGTCGAGTATGACGAGCTATTTTACTTTTTTCCTGATCGATAAGTTCGGGGTAACGGTTCGAGTATCGCAGCTGTGCTTGTTTGCCTTTCTTACGGCAGTGGCTGTCGGTACAGTGGTAGGAGGACATTTGGGAGATCGTTACGGACGTAAGTATATTATATGGGGGTCTATTTTAGGAGCTGCGCCTTTTACATTGCTTTTACCCTACCTCAATTTCCCGCTTACGATACTTACCGCTATTGTGATAGGGTTGGTTATTTCATCCGCCTTTTCAGCGATATTGGTTTACGCTACGGAATTGAAACCTGGGCGTGTAGGAATGGTGGCTGGACTTTTCTTCGGGTTGTCGTTTGGCTTAGGAGGAATAGGTTCAGCCTTTTTTGGATGGTTGGCCGACCATACCAGCATCGAATTCATATTCCACGTAAGTACCTTACTACCTTTGTTGGGTGTAGTAGCGGGCTTCTTGCCGAATATTGAACCCAAGAGAAAAGTTCGTTAAACTCTAAAATAAAAGGGCGCGTTTTGGGCAATTGCGGCTATTACTCGCCCTTTGCGCCACTCTTATATTTTTAACGCCTAATCTCCTAGATACTCGAATCTATCGCTTTTACAGGATCGAGTTCTGCTGCGTTACGAGCAGGTAAGTAACCCGAAATAACTCCTATAACTGTAGCAAGCATTAACCCAAAGAAAAGATGTGAGAGGGAGAAGGTTAGTGTAAAATCGGAGACTCGCCCCACGATTGCAGCAATGAGTCGGAGTAGTGTGAGACCGAAAACTCCCCCCAATAAAGAGAGAAGCGTGGATTCAAAAAGGAATTGGAGAAGGATAAACCACTTCTTCGCACCAAGCGATTTTTGGATTCCGATAATCTTGGTACGCTCTTTTACGGAGACAAACATGATATTGGCAATACCGAAACCGCCTACAAGAATGGATAGCCCGCCGATCAGAAACCCAGCCATGTTTAGCGCACCGAAGATTGAATCGAGACGCTCTTGCATAGAGTCTAGTGTATTGAGCGAGAAGTTGTCCTCCTGTGTGGGACGTAGACCGCGGTGTGCGCGTAGTACACGTCGTGCGTCATCGATGAACTCATCTTTCGAGTATTCGGCGAGCGACGTGAGCGCTATAGAAGCATAAGAGCGGTTTGTATTGACAATGCGTCGGATGTAATTGTAGGTAACGAGTGCATTCTCATCGACTGACATGCCAAACATGGAAGAGCCTTGTTCTTTTGTAACACCGATGACGAGAATGGGGAATCCCGCTACTTTGATTGTCTTCCCAACAGCGTTACCATCAGGGAATAGTTGGTAGGCAAGGGTGTGCCCTAGTACTACACTACCAGTACCTTGGTCATATTCTTGTTGGGAGAAGAAACGCCCCTTCTCAATGTCGATATCGAGCACTTTGGCAAATTCGGGCGTAAAACCAATAATCTGTGTTCCTTCGGTTCTATTTTTCTTGTATTCTATCGAGGTTCGTGTGGCGAGCCGCATACCGACAGAGGCAATACAACGTCCGTTGGTCTTTAGAGCGAGGTAATCGTCATATTTAGGTTGTGGTCGTCGTGCATATTTCCACCATGGCGTGTCTGCCCCTCCTGACCATGGCCATTTTTCTATGTATACGATGTTGTTGCCGAGTTTGCTGAGTGATGTGGTAACCCCATTCTTCATAGAGTCTATGACGATGAAGATGGCTACAATGGTAAAGATACCAATGGTGACACCGAGTAGTGAGAGAAAAGTTCGTAGTTTGTTAGTACGGATGTACTGTAGCACGAAGGATATTGCATCAAAGACTAGACCTTGGGTGAGATTGAGACGCTTAAAAAGACGAGAAATATTCATCGTACTGTTGTGTTAAATCGGAAATAAAGGTACAAAAAAAGGGGAAGCCCTCGTAAAGAAACTTCCCCTCGCACAAAATCAGGAAAACTTTAAGATTTCGAATTCATAGTAGCAATTACGTCTTCGGGCTTAATCGGGATCTGTTTTTTCCCGATGAGTCGGCATCCATCGTCTGTGATTAGGATGTCATCTTCAAGTCTAATACCGCCAAAAGAGCGGAAGTCGTTTAGACGGTTGAAGTTGATGTATTCGGTATTGATGTGTTCTGCTTTCCACTTGTCTATCAGAGCAGGGATGAAATAGATACCAGGTTCGACCGTAACGACAAAGCCCTTTTGTAGTTTGCGTCCGCAGCGCAGGGAGGCGGTACCGAACTGTTCACTTCGTTTTGTTTCTTTGTCGTAGCCTACAAGCGTCTCTCCTAGTCCCTCCATATCGTGAGTATCTAACCCCATCATATGTCCGAGCCCGTGAGGCATGAAGAGTGCATGTGCTCCGTTCGCTACGGAATCTTGCAGGTTGCCCTTCATTACGCCGAGGGCTTGCAGTCCTTCCGTAAGTTTTTCGCAGGCTTTGAGATGGATTTGTAAGTAGGGAATGCTTGGCTTTGAGAGTTCGATAGCGTAGTCGTGTGCCGCCAGAACAGTATTGTATACGGCGAGCTGTTCGTCTGTAAATTTACCGCTGACGGGTGTCACACGAGTGTGGTCAGAGGCGTAGTGAAGGTCGGACTCCGCACCGCAGTCTACAAGGAGCAGACGACCGTGTGAGAGTACTTGCGAGTGGTCTTCGTTATGCAACGTTTGCCCATTCTGTGAGAGAATGGTTGAGAAGGAGGTCATATAGCCGAAGCTGTGTGCAATACCTTCAAGAATGCCTGCAATAACGTGTTCGTGGTTGCCTGGCGTGGCAAGTCGCATAGCAGCTACTTGCATGTTGTAACCTACCTCCGAAACACGGTCGAGTTCTTCAATCTCGCACGCTTCTTTGATAGAGCGTTGGTTAATGACGGCATGAACGAGTTCGCGCGAAACGTAGTTTTCCAGAGAGTGTGGCATGATGCCTAGCCACTTGCTCAGAGTGAGGAGATGTTCGGCACGATAGGGAGGTAAGAAATGAATGGGGCGTCCCGCATGTATCGCTTGGGTAATATCTATCTGAATCTCTTTGAGTGGTCGCGTAGAAGCTACATTGGCTTTTTGTGCGAGCTCGGCAAGTTTAGGTTGATCGCCCATCCAGATGATGTCGTCCATCGAAAAGTCATTGCCGTAAATTGTATCGCGTCCGCCTTCAAGGTCAATAACACCGACGAGATCAGGTTTGTCAATACCAAAGTAGTAGAGGAAGTTACTATCTTGTCGGAACTTGTAGGTGTTTGATGGGTAGTTGATGGGCGAGGCGCTGTTGCCGAGGAAGAGAATAAGCCCTTTCCGAAGTGTTGCGCGTAGTTCGTTACGACGATTGCTATATACTATGGGTTCGAACATAACTGTGTCTGTTGTTAGAAACTTTCTTTAACTGAAACAAAAATAATAAACTTCTGCTAGTATATTGGTTTGTTTTTTTGCATTACTGCAATGCGTCTGTACTGAAAAATGCCTGTTGTTTTTGTTTTCTACGCGAGACTATTGGTGCAAAGTACGAGACTAATGTGCTTGGGCGTTCTTTTTAACACTTATTGTTTAGAGTAACTATCTTTGCTTTATGATTAAAGAAGAGAAGCAACAGGTCGCCATTACTGTGAATGGAACGCGGCAAGCGATCCCCGAATCTATGACCGTGGAGCAGCTGTTAGCACAGCGAGGGCTTTTAGAGGCGAGTGCGATAGCAGTGGCTGTTAACAACAAGGTAGTACGCCGCCAAAATTGGGCGACGTGTGAACTAGTTGCGGGCGATAGTGTTGTATTATTGACAGCCGTTCAAGGGGGTTGAGTGGCAATATCTTTTAGAAAGGAGTGTAGGTTGGATGGAGAATCATCTCGATTGTGAGTGTGAGTACATTACACAAGCGCCGATTCTTGGCTCGCAAAAAGTGTATATACAATCGGAAGTAGATGCGCGTGTGCGTGTGCCCATGCGCCGTATAGATTTGGCAGATACTGAAGCAACTGACGGCACTCGGACACCGAACGCGCCTATTTATGTTTACGATACATCTGGTCCTTACACTGACCCAAGTGTAGATGTGGATGTACAGGCGGGCATACCTCGTTTGCGCGAGAGTTGGATTGCAGAACGCGGCGATACGGAAGAACTTGCAGGCTTGTCTTCAGAATATGGGCGTATGCGGTTGGCGGATAAGAGTCTAGACGCTTTGCGTTTCCCGCATGTATGTAAGCATCCGCTGCGCGCCAAGAGTGGACATGGTGTTACGCAAATGTACTACGCGCGTAAAGGGATAATTACTCCAGAAATGGAGTTTGTGGCTGTGCGTGAGAATCAGAATATGCAGACGATGCACGCTGCATACGGGCGTGGTGAAATGCCGAAGTTGATAACGGCAGAGTATGTACGTTCGGAGGTGGCAGCTGGGCGCGCTATTATTCCTGCCAACATCAATCACCCCGAGTCTGAACCTATGATTATAGGGCGGAATTTCTTGGTAAAGATTAATGCCAATATAGGGAACTCGGCTATAACATCTAGCATCCACGAAGAGGTTGAAAAATCGGTTTGGGCATCGCGTTGGGGCGCTGACACGGTAATGGATCTCTCTACGGGCGACAATATTCACGAGACGCGAGAATGGATTATTCGGAACTCGCCCGTGCCGATTGGTACTGTGCCGCTCTATCAAGCCTTAGAGAAAATAGAAGGCGATATTGAGAAGCTTACGTGGGAGATTTACCGCGATACACTCATAGAGCAGGCTGAGCAAGGGGTAGATTACTTCACTATTCACGCGGGTCTGCTGCGTGAGTATGTGAAATATACGGCACAACGCATAACGGGGATTGTGTCGCGTGGTGGTGCGATTATGGCAAAGTGGAGCTATTTGCATCGGAAGCAAAACTTCTTGTACGATCACTTCGATGAGATATGCGATATCCTCGCAGCGTATGATGTGGCGGTGTCATTGGGCGATGGTCTGCGCCCTGGTTCTATTGCAGATGCTAACGATAAAGCGCAATTCTCGGAGTTAGAAACTTTGGGCGAATTGGCGCAGCGTGCCTGGAAGAAAGATGTGCAGGTAATGATAGAAGGACCAGGTCACGTACCGATGGATAGGGTCGCTGTAAATGCAGAGATGGAGCAGAAGATTTGCAACGATGCTCCATTTTATACACTAGGTCCGTTAGTGACAGATATTGCCCCAGGTTATGATCATATAACTTCGGCAATTGGTGGGGCGATCATTGGACATGCGGGTACTGCGATGTTGTGTTATGTAACCCCAAAGGAGCATTTAGGCTTGCCGAACCGCGACGATGTGAAAGAAGGGGTAATAACATACAAATTGGCTGCGCACGCGGTAGATTTAGCTAAAGGTCATCCGTCGGCACAGTATCGAGACAATGCGATGAGCAAAGCACGTTTTGAGTTCCGCTGGGCAGATCAGTTCCATTTGTCATTAGATCCAGAGCGAGCTCAGGCATACCACGATGAGACTTTGCCAGATGCGGCAAATAAGAGCGAGCATTTCTGTAGTATGTGTGGCAAGAAGTTTTGTTCGATGCGTACCTCTATGCAGGTGCGTGATCTTGCGAGAAATGAAGAATAAGACTTGTACGGGTGTTGTTTTATAACAGCGCCCGTTTTTTTGTACCTTGTGAATAATTCTAAAATATAAAGACGGGGCATGAATAAGTTAGATTTGTCGGTGTACGGGATTGAAAACCCCACCGAAATAGTGCACAACCCATCATACGACTATTTGTATGAACAAGAGTTATCGCCCGCTTTAACAGGTTACGAGCGCGGTGTATTGACCGAATTGGGGGCGGTAAACGTAGATACGGGTGTATTTACTGGTCGCTCGCCAAAGGACAAATACATCGTACGTAATGCAGAGACTGAGCCACATGTATGGTGGGCAACACTAGGCAAGAAAAGTTCGGACAATAAGCCGATGAACCAAGAGACTTGGGACTATCTGAAAAAGATTAGTGCTAAGGAACTTAGTGGCAAGAAATTGTATGTTACCGATGCCTATTGTGGTGCGAATGAAGATACGCGCATCTGTGTACGTTTCATCTGCGAGGTGGCGTGGCAGGCGCACTTTGTAAAAAACATGTTTATACGCCCCACAGAGAAGCAACTTGCTAATTTCAAACCCGATTTTGTTGTGTTAGTGGCCTCCAAGACCTCTAATGACAAGTGGAAGGAACAAGGCTTGCATAGCGAGGTCTATGCGGCATTCCACCTAACAGAGCGTATGGCCGTAATAGGTGGCACGTGGTACGGTGGTGAGATGAAAAAGGGTATCTTCTCGGTAATGAATTACTTCTTACCCCTGCGTGGTATTGCGGCTATGCACTGTAGTGCCAATGTTGGCAAAAAGGGCGACGTAGCTATATTCTTCGGTTTGTCTGGTACAGGTAAAACGACCCTTTCGGCTGACCCGAATCGAGCACTTATTGGTGACGACGAGCACGGTTGGGATGACAACGGAGTATTTAACTTCGAAGGTGGATGTTACGCTAAGTGTATTGACCTCGACCCAAAGAAAGAGCCAGATATTTACCATGCTATTCGTCGTAACGCGCTTCTTGAGAATCTCGATGTAGATGCGAACGGTAAGATAGACTTCGCATCGAAGAAGAAGACTGAGAACACGCGTGTATCTTACCCCATCTATCACATAGAAAACATTGTGAAACCCGTATCGCGTGCGGGGCAT
>CAUVMY010000045.1:0-8475 GCA_963552845.1 uncultured Bacteroidia bacterium | reverse complement strand
CCAGACCCCGACCGATCCCACTGAGCGCTTGTCTATGAGCCACTTAGCAGCAAGCTTCTCGGCAGGCATGAATGGGGTAAGCAAGCTGCATGGGGAGGTGAGCCAGAAGATGTTTGCAGGTTTATGGCAAGGCTATTACCCCAGTGAAAACAATGTAGGTTATGTAACCAATGGGGTGCATTTCCCAACCTGGACTTCTGCCTCTTGGCGTGCAGTACTATGCGATACGCCCTACGGAAAGCCAGATTGGTCTCGTATAAATACACTACAACCCGAGGAGATCTGGACGATACGTAAAGCCCTTAAACGCGAACTCATTGGGAATATACTCCGTTCCATGTCTACGCCCGCGATGGTGCGTTTTCATCCGCCAAAGCATTTAGTGGATATTAAAGAGGGACTACGCCCTGAGATACTAACCATTGGTTTTGCTCGTAGGTTTGCGACTTACAAACGAGCGCACCTGTTACTACGCGACCTTGATCGTCTTGCCGAGATAGTAAATAACCCAGAACGCCCAGTTCAAATTCTGTTTGCAGGCAAGGCACACCCACACGACACTGCAGGACAAGATCTGATAAAACGGATATTCTCGGTGTCGCTCATGCCGCAGTTCAGAGGCAAACTCCTCTTCTTACCGAACTACGATATGGATTTGGCGCGCAAGATGGTGCAGGGTGTAGATGTATGGTTGAATACGCCAACACGCCCGTTAGAAGCGTCGGGCACAAGCGGTATGAAGGCCGTAATGAATGGAGCTTTGCATTTCAGTGTCCTCGATGGTTGGTGGGTAGAAGGTTACGAAGAAGGGGCAGGTTGGGCGCTCAGTAAGGAACGAACCTACGAAGCGCAAGAGATCCAAGATGAGCTCGATGCCGAGTTGCTCTATTCTACGTTGGAGAATGAAATAGTACCACTCTATTATGATCGGAACGAGACTGGCTGTCCGCTCGGATGGATAAAGTATATACAGAAGAGCATGAGTGAGATAGCACCACGCTTTACGACTACACGTATGCAGGCGGACTACCTAGCCAAGTACTATACGCCGCAAGTGCAGTACAAGCATGAACTTTTGGCGAATAGTGGGGAAGAGCTTCACGAATTGCTCGCGTGGAAGGCGAAGATGCTTGAAAACTGGAATCGCGTTAGTGTGATACGAACTGAGGGGCTCGGGATGGGGTCGCAAGCTATTCTTACAGGGATGAAGTACTCGGGGAGCTTGATTCTCGATCTTGCCGAGCTATCGCCTGAAGATGTAGGAGCAGAACTGGTAGTAACCGAATTGCGTCCTGGCGAGAGCGACGTGGTGATTTACGACAAAGTACCCTACGAGTTTGCGCATAGCGATGGTCCTCGTGCCGAATATGTGGTAGAGTTTGAGCCGCCGTCACCAGGAGTATTTGATGTTGCGATACGTCTCTATGCTCAAAACCGTTATTTGCGTCGGCGCACGGATTTTAATCTTGTGCGTTGGGTATAATTCTGATGCTGTTGTTCTTCAAGCCATTGTAACTTCCATTGCGCCTCTTCTTGGGGCGCAATTTTTTTTTTGAGGGGAGGGAACGACGCTACACCTCTGAACGAAATATTTGTATAAATCTCGCCAGATTTATATACCTTTGCGAAATAATTCTAGCGAACAGAACCCGTTTAGCATACCGTAAGATCTGCTGGCGGGTCATTTTTTTTACAATGGTATGTAAACCATTTCGAGATATCTCTGCACAGATAGAACTACTGAGAGAGAGGGGTATGAATGTGCGAGACGAAAAATCTGCTGCGTTTCATCTATCGCACATTAGCTATTATCGCCTTAAGGGCTACTGGTGGGATATGCAGATAGATTTCCAAAAACATAAATTCGCTTCTAGTGCATCTTTCGATGATGTAATTTCTCGCTATTGCTTTGACAAGGAAATTCGTCCAATTCTATTTAATGCTGTAGAAACGATAGAAATTGCGCTCCGTACAAGGCTTGTTTACGAGTTTTCTGAGGATTTTGGGGGACTTTTTTACGAAAGAAAAGAACTTTTTACCGATGGAGAGCGCTATGATCAAATGCAACAAAATCTTTATGACGATTTTATGCGTAGCAATGAAATTTTTGCCACAGATTTCAAGGAAAAGTATGGGAAATTTGAAGATAAACGATGCGTTGCTCTTTCTCAT
This sequence comes from uncultured Bacteroidia bacterium, assembly GCA_963552845.1. GTDB lineage: Bacteria > Bacteroidota > Bacteroidia > Bacteroidales > CAJPTX01 > Bacteroides_D. The sequence goes on along the minus strand of CAUVMY010000045.1, from coordinate 6,303 downwards.
AAACCAGAAGCTTGGATCATCTTCGAGGTTGCTACCTTTGGACTTTTATCCAAGCTTTACAAAAATCTGCAACATAATTTACCCGCTAAGGCGCGTGTTGCCAATTACTTTGGCTTAAATTCGCACAAAGAGTTATCTAGTTGGCTTGAAGCTATTACGAATCTTAGAAATCTTGTGGCACATCATTCACGAGTATGGAACAGGGTTATGGTCAAGCGTCCCGCGAACGTGGAAAAGACTCGCAATGTTTGGCTGATGAAGTCTCTAACTAGGGAGCAGGGGAATAAAGCCTATGGTGTAATATCAACGATGGTCTATCTATGTAATGCTGTTGGGGATGATAATCAATTTAGAAATGCAATTCTTGCGCTATTCAAGAAATATCCAAACGTCTCAATAGAAAAACTAGGATTTTGTAACTCATGGGCTGATGAGGAACTCTGGAAAGAGTAGATAAATCGTAGGTATAAGTAAGCGGCACACAAGTAACGATACACGATCTGGCATAAATAGGTGTCGAGTGTCTAATCCCTCTGTTAAGCGCTGCACACTAGTTCTCCTTAAGATCTATCGGAGCATCCTCCTTTTTGCCTTCTGCCAAAGCTCTGTGGTGTCTGAGCCCGTGTTGCTCCGAACATTTTCCCGCATTAGCTTCCCAATCTTACCTATCTTTGCCCTCGAGAATTTTGGTAAGAGAGGGACATGAAGAAATATAGACAGTACGCCACCCTCAATTTGTCGCAGGTGGCGAAAGAGGTGCTAGCCGCGTGGGAGAAAAATCATGCTTTTGCAACGAGTCTCAAGCGTCGAGAAGGAGCTCCTGCATACGTATTCTTCGAAGGTCCTCCTTCTGCCAACGGGTTACCTGGCATCCACCATGTAATGGCACGCACTATAAAGGATGCCATTTGCCGCTATCGTACACAGAAAGGTTACCGAGTAGAACGCAAGGCTGGGTGGGATACACACGGGCTTCCAGTAGAACTTGGCGTAGAGGCTATGCTCGGTATCACCAAAGAAGATATCGGGAAAAAGATCTCCATTGAGGAATACAATCAAGCATGCCGCAAGGAGGTTATGAAATACACCGACAAGTGGCGGCAGCTCACTGAACTCATGGGGTATTGGGTAGACCTCGATAACCCCTACGTAACCTATCACACGAAGTACATCGAATCGTTGTGGTGGTTGCTAAAAAAACTTTACGAGGGCGGATTCCTATACAAAGGGAAAACCATTCAACCCTATTCTCCTGCTGCGGGGACAGGGCTAAGTACGCACGAACTCAATCAGCCTGGTTGCTATCGCGATGTGAGCGATACCACAGTGGTGGGTATGTTCCGCGTTCTTGAAAACAACACGCCTGCTTCCTACGAGGGTAAACCTCTCTATATATTAGCTTGGACGACCACGCCTTGGACGCTTCCCTCCAACACAGCACTTGCAGTCGGCAAAGAGATAGAGTACCAATATATTGAGACCCTCAACCCCTACACCGCCGAACCCTGTGTGGTGGTATTGGCGCTCCCTCGCGTTGAGGCTTATTTCAAGGCAGAGGGTAAAGATAAACCACTTGTTGCTCCCGAAAGTTCCAAATCACCTCTCCCTTGGCGTGTCCTGAAACAAGTGAAAGGCAAGGAACTAGTCGACCTGCACTACGCCCCTCTTTTTGCATGGGTTAAGCCTCGCGGTGAGGCGTATAGAGTTATTCCCGCCGATTTTGTTACTACTGAAGATGGTACGGGCATTGTGCATATTGCCCCTACTTTTGGCGCAGACGATGCGCGTGTTGCTAAGGAGCAGGGGATTGTCGGTATGGAATTGCAAGCTACGGACGACGATATTGCCCCTATGGTTGACCGAAAAGGGCGCTTCTATTGCCTAGAAGATCTTGCACCAGACTACGTTAGCTGCTACGTGGATCGTGCTGAGTATGAAAAATGGGCAGGGCGATACGTAAAGTCTTCCTATACGACAAAGGAAGACCCCATGGGCGGAGAATTGGACGTTGATTTGTGTGTGGAGCTAAAGAAGAAAGGATTAGCCTTCCGCATTGAAAAGCATGTACATAGCTACCCGCACTGCTGGCGTACAGATAAGCCAGTTCTTTACTATCCGCTTGATTCGTGGTTTATTCGCACTACGGCTTTTCGCGACCGTTTACTCGAACTCAACGAAGCCATCGATTGGCATCCTGAAAGCACAGGAACAGGTCGTTTTGCAAAGTGGCTTGAGAACTTGGTAGATTGGAATCTCTCTCGTTCGCGTTTTTGGGGGACACCGCTCCCTATATGGGCTACAGCGGATCGTAAGGAGTTGAAATGTATAGGCTCTATTGAAGAACTGCGTGCAGAATGCGAAAAGGCGGTAAAAGCGGGCGTTATGTCTTCTAATCCGCTGGAGACTTTCAAGGTGGGCGACAACTCCGACCAAAACTACGATGCGGTAGATCTGCATCGCCCCTATGTAGATAACATTGTTCTTGTTGCTTCTGACGGACAACCCATGCATCGTGAACCCGATCTTATCGATGTCTGGTTCGATTCTGGGGCTATGCCTTACGCACAGTGGCACTATCCGTTTGAAAATAAGGAACACTTCGATGCACACTTCCCTGCCGATTTTATTGCAGAGGGGGTAGATCAGACGCGAGGTTGGTTCTTCACTCTGCACGCAATTGCGACCATGGTATCCGACAGTGTGGCATTCAAGCACATTATATCCAACGGACTTGTGCTCGATAAGGTCGGCAACAAGATGAGTAAGCGTTTGGGCAATGCCGTAGAACCCTTCGGAGAATTGGAAAGTAAGGGGGCTGATGCCGTACGTTGGTATGTACTTACCAATTCTGCTCCGTGGGACAACCTGAAATACGATTCGGCTGGTGTAGACGAATGTGTCCGCAAGTTTTTCTCAACCCTGCACAATACCTACTCCTTTTTTGCTCTCTATGCCAACGTAGATAATTTCGATTGGCAGAGTGAAGCGATACCAGTAGGAGAACGCCCCGAGTTGGATCGTTGGATTCTCTCCCGCCTCAACTCCCTCATTGCCGAGGTCGATAGTGCTTACAATGGTTACGACCTCACGCGTGCGGGGCGACTTGTGCAAGATTTTGTGACAGAGCACCTCAGCAATTGGTATGTGCGACTCAGTAGAAAGCGCTTCTGGGGCGGTGGACTTACGCCCGACAAGCTCGCGGCATATCAGACGCTACATCAGTGCTTACGCGTTGTAGCACAGCTGATAGCGCCCATTGCCCCCTTCTATGCCGAACAGCTATACGCAGACCTCCAACTGGAGGAAGCGGCCTGCGAATCGGTACATTATGCCCAATTCCCCGTCGTTCAGAAGGAACTGATAGATTCGGAACTTGAAGAGCGTATGATGCTTGCACAGCGTTTCACTTCCATGGTTTTGGCGCTGCGTAAAAAGATAGCGATAAAGGTGCGTCAACCTCTTAGTCGGATCATGATACCAGTGCTTAGCATTGATTTTGAAGAGCGTCTCCGTTCTGTGGAACAGCTGCTTTTGAACGAGGTAAATGTGAAGAGACTAGAATACCTCGATCCTGTCAACACTGTGCTTGTAAAGCGTGTAAAGCCTGATTTTAAGGCGCTAGGTCCTAAATTCGGCAAGGTGATGAAGGAGCTTGCCAAAGTATTACAAGAACTTCCGCAGACCGAGATTGCAAAATGGGAGCAAGCGGGAGAACTTAAAGTTACACTCAACGGCGAGACTTACACAGTAGCTTTACAAGATGTGGAGATTGCGCCAGAAGACATCCCTGGGTGTCTGGTTGCCTCCGAAGACGGGTTTACTGTTGCTCTCGATTACGAGCTAACGCCCGAATTGCTCGAAGAAGGCATAGCGCGCGAATTTGTGAACCGTATTCAGAATCAGAGAAAGGAAAACGGCTACGAGGTCTCCGACCGCATAGCGCTGATCCTGTCAGGTGCGAAAAATACGCTGGATGCGCTACAACATCACCAAAACTATATACAGACGCAAACGCTTTGCGAACGCTTCGAACTACAAGATGCGCTCAGTAATGAAACGCTTACCGTAGATTTCGGCGATCCGTATGGCGATGTGCATGTTGCTGTTGAGCGTATCTAAAGAGGGCTTTTTACCGTTACACAATCTATAATTCGTTACGCTTTTGACTACGTTGCGTCGTACTGAGTGGCTCGGAGTAGCTCTGGTTTTATTGATCCTCATTCTGGATCAAACACTCAAGTTTTGGGTGAAAACGCATATGCACATAGGTGAAGAAATTCAGCTAATTGGAAGTTGGGCAAAGCTCTATTTTGTTGAAAATGTTGGCATAGCATTCGGTCTTAAGCCCAATGGCGTTGGGCTTAAGGTTGTACTGAGTGTTATGCGAATTCTGATGGTCGGAGGTTTCTGCTATTTGGCATACTATATAGTACGGCGTCCCACAGTGCCTCGTGGTGTCTATTTTGCCCTGTTAGCCATTATTGCAGGCGCTCTAGGCAATGTGATAGACGGAACATTTTATGGAATACTTTTTTCAAGTAGCGATGGTACGATGATTGTAGGAGACAGTGTAGTTCCCGCAGTCGCCACTTTCTTGCCAGATGGCGGGGGGTATGCTCCGCTGTTACAGGGGAAAGTGGTAGATATGTTCTATTTTCCTATTATTGAGTTCTATTGGCCAGATTGGATGCCAGGGCTCGCAGGACAGCATTTTGAGTTCTTTCGTCCCGTTTTCAACCTTGCCGATGCCGCTATCACGGCGAGTATTTTTTACCTCATTCTTTTTCAACGAAAGTTCCTGTTTGGAATTTCATCTAACTTTAAGTCGAAGAAAAAATAACGCTTAGCAATGAAGATCTTAAAGCCAGTACTCATCATTCTGCTCATCATCCTCGTTTTCATGATTTTTCGCGGATGCAGTGCTTACAACAAAATGGTGAAACTAGATGAAACGGTTTCTCATCAGTGGGGACAGGTGAACAACACCTATCAGCGTCGAGCTGATCTAATCTCCTCACTCGTTTCTACAGTCCAAGGTTCTGCCTACTTTGAGCAGGGAACCCTGACCGAGGTGATTGAAGCACGTGCAAAAGCTACACAGGTTACGATTGATGCCTCAAAGCTTACAGAAGAAAATGTCAAGAGCTTCCAAATGGCACAGGGCGAATTGAGTGGCGCTCTCTCGCGCCTCTTGGTCACTATGGAGCGTTACCCTGATATTAAAACAACACAACAGTTCCAGGATATTATGGTCTCTCTCGAGGGTACCGAGAACCGAATCAACCTAGCACGGAACGAATACAATGGAGTTGTCAAGGAATATAACTCCTATATTCGCCGCTTCCCACAGCTCATCTATGCTGCTATGTTTGGATTCGATAAACGCGCCTATTTTGAGGCTGATGCGGGAGCTGAACGACGTGTGAATATAGACTTCTCCGATCTTAAGCGTACGCCTAACAACAATCAGGCACAGCCACAGGCTCAACCCCAAGTACAGCCTGTCCCTCAGCAAGTACCTGCCGCACAGCCCGAACCAACGGTTGCGGAAGAATAGTCTTTGTGTCAGTAGTTTGATCTATCATGTCGTCGTCGTTTATAATCTGGCTTCTTGTTTCAATCATTGGAGTGGTAATCTCGATTGTAAACAAAAAGAAACAACGAGAAGCTAAGGCGCAAGCTGTACGTAAGCATAGCACCGAACCTGTTGAAGAGCGATGGGATGGGCATGAGTTTGTGGTGGCTGCTGAGCAACCACAATCCGAACCCGTCGTACAAGAATGGCGGGGGGATGCTACCGAAGAATACGCTTCGGAAGCGGAGGATACAGACGACGCTCTGCTCGAGCCAGTTTTGGAAGGCAATTATAGACGATTTTATGCAGAAGCGGAGCGTGAGGGGGAATTGTATTATCCAACGAATTCGTTTGCAGACGAAGAGGGGAAAAGTGCTATAAGTAGGGAGGCGCTTCGCGCTGCGGGAATAGAAGAGCATCATACACACCAGCAAGCTGATGTCCCCCCTTTTTTCCTCCCAGATGGAAGTCGTTTTAATTTGCAAACGGCTATGATTTACGACGTTATTCTGCATCGGCGAATGCAAGGGTTAATGAGACTTCGTTATATACGGCCTTACGCAATGCATTTTATATCCAATCAATGTCCGATGCTTGGGTGTGCGAAATGATGAATCATCGCTTTGCGATAACCTTGCCGCTGCAAGGTTTTGTACGGGCGAGGCACGCCTCGCCCGCCATGCCGTAACGTGTATAATTCGCATTGCGTGCGATTATTTTATGACATG
>CAUVMY010000044.1:0-8476 GCA_963552845.1 uncultured Bacteroidia bacterium | reverse complement strand
CAGAACGTACGGTACTAGACCTTGTAAAGGATGCATGCTCTGAGCGCATTTACCCTGTTGGACGTTTGGATCGCAATACAACAGGACTACTTCTTTTGACGAATGATGGAGATTTGACCGAGAAGCTAACTCATCCGAGTTATGCAAAACGCAAAACGTACGAAGTGACCCTCGACCGAAAAGTTACGCCACAAGATATGGAACAACTGCGTTCGGGGATCGCATTAGAAGACGGTACTTTTGTACAAGTAGACGAAATTGCATATGTACGCCCTGACGATAATTGTACCGTGGGAGTTACCATTCACACAGGTCAGAACCGCGTAGTACGTCGCATGTTCGATGCATTAGGCTTCCGTGTAGAGCGTCTTGACCGCGTATTGTATGCAGGTTTAACAAAACGTAACCTTCCACGGGGGACATGGCGTTTCTTAACAGACGATGAAATACGGATGCTCTAGAACGACAATTATAGGTAAGGGATGGTACAACAAGAGGAGCTAGCTGGCTCTCTTTTCGTATGTCAGACACATTAAATGAGGGGAAATGAGGGGGTTTAGAACTAGAAAGAGGCGGCTCAATAAGTCAATCTCTTCTCTACAATCTATAGCACTGAGTAGCACACTGTTGGTGATGCTCAGTGCATTTTTTTTATTACAACCTAGCGCGCTCCTAGCGCAGTCGGGACGACGCGTTGCGGTACGTGGCTTTATTCGTGAAAATATCTCTCGTGAGACGCTGCCAGGTGCACAAGTTGTTATACCAAGCACGACCATAGGAACAAGCTCCAATAATTATGGTTACTACTCGTTACTAGTGCCTAAAGGCGAAGTACGGCTTCGGTATAGCTATGTAGGTTATACGCCTGTAGAAGTAACACTTCACTTGGAACGCGATACGGTGCTCGATATCTCATTGACAGAAGAGGAAATAGAGCAAGTAGTGATTGAGGGGAAAGCGCAGCACGAATCAAGCCGAAGTTCACGTATGGGGACTTTGCAGATATCGCGGCGTGCATTAGCAGAAGTCCCTATGTTATTGGGCGAAAGAGATGTTCTTAAGGTAGTGCAGCTAATGCCAGGCGTAAACAAGGGGCGAGAGGGGTCTAGTGGAATATACGTCCGTGGCGGTGGTCCCGACCAAAACCTCATTATTTTGGACGATGCTCCCGTCTACAACGCTCATCACCTAATGGGGATGTTTTCGCTCTTTTCTGGATCAGCTATTAAAAGTATAGAACTCGTTAAAGGCGGCTTCCCTGCACGCTACGGGGGGCGTTTAGCTTCAGTACTCGATATTGTCATGGAAGATGGCAATATGCAGGAGTATCATGGTTCATTTTCAATAGGTCTTATCTCATCGCAGGCTTCGGTGCAAGGACCAATTGTAAAGAATAAAGCCTCATTTTTGGTTACAGGGCGTCGCACTTATGCCGATGTACTACTCGCACCTTTTACGAAACAGCTCGAGATAAAGCCAGTCTTTTACTTCTACGATCTCACGGCAAAATTCAATTGGCAGATAGATGCTCGCAATCGGCTCTATGCTAGTGGCTACTTGGGAGCAGACAAATTTGGCGCAAAGGGTATAACTACCGCTGCCATGAAAATGAACATGGGGATTACTTGGGGCAATACAACGGGATCGTTGCGTTGGAATCACCTCTGGCACGCGAATGCATTTAGCAACCTTACTGCCATATACAGTTCATACGAACTACTTACGTATGCCTCGTTAAAAATTGCAAACAACGAATTCTCTCAAACATTCTCCTCTGGCATTAAAAACCTAGGCTTGAGGTACGATATAAACTGGACACAGTGGGAAGATCACACCATTCGTTTTGGCGCACAAGCCATTGGTTACAAGTTTGTGCCTATGGCTTCTACGTTCAAATACACGAAACGGAAAATAAAAGAATCGGCGGTAACCGCGCTCTATTCCATCGAAAGTGGTATATATATAGAAGATGATATGCGAGTGCTCGATTGGGGACGCATTAATATTGGCTTACGTGCTGCACACTATGGCATAGACAATTCGCACTCATTCTTTCTAGAACCACGTGTCTCTACGAGCGTCTACATAACAGATGCTTTCTCACTCAAGGCAGGTTATGCGCGCATGAATCAAAATCTGCACCTCCTCTCCAGTACGGGAGTCGGACTCCCAACCGATCTCTGGATTCCTGCCACCAAAAGACTTCCGCCTCAAAAAGCTTGGATCGCCTCACTTGGTGGAGTATACGATCTCGAGCGTATTGCAAGTACCCTCAGCATTGAAGGCTACTACAGAGAGAGTAAAGGAAATATAATGTACCGAGAGGGGGCATCCTATATGAGTGCTGATGACCTAGCGGGGCATACCGATCGTTACTGGGAAGAGAAAGTAACCCGCGGTTCTAGTTGGTCTACGGGGATAGAGTTTCTGTTACAACGGAAAGTCGGGAAATTTACGGGATGGCTAGGATATACTCTCTCTTGGACACGTGTTCACTTCAATGAACTTAATGCAGGCAAAAGCTTCTGGGCTACTTACGACAGAAGACATGATGTATCCATCGTAGCTATGTACCGCTTCAATGAGCGTTGGCGTACTGCTCTTACATGGGTTTATGGTACTGGCAATGCGTTTACTCTGCCGCAAACATTGCTTTCTAACAGAGCGAGACCTGACGAACCGAGCGATAATATAGCTGCCGATTATATTGACTATGGCGAAATGAACGGTATGCGAATGGGAGCGAGCCATCGTTTAGATCTTGGAGTGCAATGGGTAAAGAAGTTCAAACATGCCGAACAGATTCTTTCGTTTGATATTTACAACACTTATGCACGACGCAATCCCTTCTTTTACATAATAGAACGTAACGATCCTACCATATTTGATTTTGGTTCTTTGGGGAGTACTGCGAATTACTCGCTCAAGAAATTCTCTCTATTCCCTCTGATCCCTTCAATTTCTTACACATTAAACTTTTAGACCATGTGTCGTAAACGCTTATTCCCTGTGCTCGCAACAATTCTATTTACGTTACTTACTGTATATGCTTGCGACCCTATCTCTGAAGCTGACGATGTTACTCTGCCTGTAATTGAGCCCAAATTGGTGCTTAATGCATACATGATACCACAGCGTGACACACAACAGATCCTTGTTGCGACTTCACTTCCCTTAAACTATGATTTGAGCGATTACTATAAATCCGTGTCGCATTTTGCTGATTCTTGGCGTTTGAGTTACAAAGGAATAATACCAGATGCCACTGTACGCTTTACAGATCTCGATAATGGTGTAACAATCACGCCTGTTTTCAGCACAGATCATCTTACCTATATTTTCACGTCGAGCGATATGACTATTCGCGAAGATGGGAACTACCAAGTTGAGGTCTCTTACCGCGATTATCCTCCTATCAAAGAGAGTTTTGTTGTGCCAAAAGGGACAAAACCTTCTATCGAATGCGAGGATGAGGGACTGGCAACACTGGTGCGCATACACGCTAAACGAGAACCTGAACGCTACTTCTGTGTGTACATGAACATGGGGCTTAAAAACGTTGATATACAGCAGCAATTTACCTACTTTGTTTCCACGGCTACGAGTATAGATGGAGCAATAACAATACGCCGTCGGTCTATTTCACCTTTTGGCGATTGGGACGGTGAAAACCGTATGAAATTAGAATCCGTACAACTTTGGGAACTAGATGAACGTACTTTTCTGTACTTCACAGCTCTAGAGAAAAACCAGCATGTGCAGGACAATCCATTTGCATCGCCATCCTTGCTCCGAAACTATGTAAAAGATGGTTTTGGTATAGCGGCAGGTATAATTGATCACGGCAAGCTTTCTCAATAACAAAAGGGTACTCATAATCTGTAGTTGTTAAGAGTTAAGTTTTAGCGCTGATATAGTCTCTGTGTAGCTGGCTCTAAATAAAATTTAATGGACTTGGGTTGTTTTGCACCCCATTGTGCGATATTTGGCACGAAAAAAGGCACTGCCCTGAAGACAGTGCCCTTCTGCATGTACGTTTTATGGTCTTGCGTTCTACTTCTTTACCACTACAAAAGTTTTTGTAGCACCACTCGTGTGAGTAAGTCGTAGCAAGTAAAGTCCTTCGGGGAGAGCCTCTGTATCAATCTGCGATATAACATGTCCGAGCTGTGCGGTGCGTACTATTACGCCTTGTGTATTGATAAGCTCGTATTTTGCACCTTGCCATTCGGCATTTAGTATTCGTAGCTGGCTACCAAACGGATTGGGGGCAACTATTGTATTGGCGAATAGTGCGTCTGCAACATCAGTACTCCTTTTGAACTTTGCCGTTATTTTCACATCCGCTTTTACTTCATATTGTACTGAGTGCGTGGTCTTATCTAGTTTTGCTGTAAGATCTTCTTCGTTTACCTTCAGCCACTCCAATTCGTATTTTGCATTTGGTGTAGCAACTATGGTAAGTGTTGTTTTAGCAACCTTTGCGCCGTTCTCTAGTACCTTCGTACCCTCTTTAACCACTAGTGTACCATCTTGCGGTTGTACGATTGTTACTGTAAACGAGTCAGAGGGTTGTGCAGCAGCCTCGAACGCTACCGCGATGGTTACTGCTTGGTTGAAAGTAATAGTCACTCCTGTCTCGGCTTCAGAAAGCTTGTCAGTACCATCTATCGTAAAGGTCTTTAGTTGGAAACCCGTTTTTGCCTTTGCCGTAACCTTCAGTGTTTCGCCTTTCTTTACCTTGTTTATGCCTGCCACTAGTGCTTGTTCGCCAACCTTCACCTCGCCATTGAGGTCGCCTATTACATTGAGCGTTACTTCTATTTCTTCAGCAGGCGGAGGCGTTGTAACCTTCTCAAACGCTACAACAATAGTAACATCGGCTTCTAGGACATTGAAAGATGCCGTTTTTGTCGTCTCGTTGTATGTAGGTAACAAATCCGTGTCATTGGCTTTTAATTCCTTTACACGATAACCAGAGGTAGGAGCAGCCTTTATCGTAATGGTGCTATTTTTCTTTACGCCCCCTTCGTTTTCCACTATATTCTGGTCAGCATCAAATACTACAAGTGTACCCTCTTCGGCTACAGGAGTTGTGTAACGTACTTTTACTGTTTGTGAGGGATCGGGTATTGTCTTTTCTTCAAACTTGTAGGTAAGAGTTACCTCCTTAGTGGTTAACCCTTTAGGAACAAGGTATGCATAAGCTTTTTGCGTTTCATCCCAATTCTCGGGTTTACGAATATCTTGTCCATTGGCTTTCAGTTCCGTGAGCTTGTAATTGCCTTTTCCTACGGCTTTGATATAGATTTTTGTTCCTGCTTCAACGGGGTATTCATTTAAGAGTTCCGTTCCCTTAGAATCGGTAACCGTAAATGTCCCCTGTGCAGTATTAGGTGCTTCAAATAGGATGCTTACAAGTTCTACCTTAACAAAGCTATAAGTAATAGTGGCATCTACAGTCCCTACGGTGTAGTAGTAAGTATCTTCCGTTGGTACATACGAAGGTAAAATATCGTCTCCGTTTACTTTCAATTCTTTCAGTTTGTACTCTTCCGTTGGATTTACAACAACCGCAATCCGCGTGTTGGCAGTGACTTCGTCGCCACTCTCTATGGGTTGATTATCGCTGTTATACACAGAGATCTCTGCCATTTGCTCATCAGGTTCTGTCCAATTAACACGAACTTTTTGAGTCTCTTGTTTCTTTTCAAATACAGCTTTAATATCCACAACCTTGTTAAAGGTCATAGCTACTCCCGTCTCTGCTTCCGCAAGTTTGTCTTCTCCATCTATGGTAAACGTAGTCAGTTCGTAGCCTGCTTCCGCTTTTGCTGTTATTTTTTTCGTACTTCCCTTGGTTACCTTATTTATACCTGCCACGAGACGTGTCTCATCTACCATTACCTCTCCATTGCCCTGTACTTCTAGTACAACGGAGCGCTCATTGCTCTTGCTAAAAAAGGCTTCTAGTTTTACATCTTGTGTCAGCATAAAACTGTGCGATCCACCCCCAGCGTTTTCTTCTCTCTTATTGATACGGAAAGCTTCAAGTTCGTAGGTAGAGGCTGGGGCAAATGTCGTAATTATGAGCGTGCCATTGGGTGTCAGATTCTCTTTTCCCGCCACTAGCTGTACGCTATTCTTGCCCAATACAGTCATTGTGCCATTTTGCGGTGTCTCAAACTCTACCTTCCAGTTAACAATTTTGGTCAGAATGGCTTCGATGGTCAAATTCTCCTTGACTTCCAGTTCGGCATCGCCGTAATCCAGCAAACTCGTTTTATTAACGCCATTTACTTTCAATTCTAGCTCGGCTTGAGCCTTGTTGTAATCTACGTTTACATAGAGTTTTTGTCCCTCATCTAGTGTATGGTTGCCCATTGCCAGTTTTTCACCTGTTGGTGTCTTTCGTACATTTAGGTTGCCTTCGCCAGTTCCACTTTTGCTGAGTTGAACAGTATATGTTGGCTTCGTGCCAGTTGCATTTACAACAATCTCGCAAGTAGTTTTTAGTTTATGAGCTCCGTGCGTAAGCGTTGCAGTAAGTTTTGCTTTCCCGTCCTTTAGTCCTTGTACAGTGGGAATGGTTTTGTCTACGATTTTAAGTACTCCATACCCTTCGTCGTATTCGCCAGGGAGTTCGTATTTTATTTTCGTTTTATCGATCTCCGCAGCAAAATCCGTAGTCACCGTTATTATGGCATTCTTAGCGCAATAGTATTGAGGTTGTGCAAAGGCGAAGCGTAGATACTCGTCCCCTTTAATTGTCCAATGGAGTACGTTAACAAGCTTGTCGTGTGCATCTTTTGCCTCTACTGAACTATAAACAAGCGCGTCTACCTCGAACATTACATTTGTATTGGTCTCCGTGTTGTTTGCCCAGCCGATGAGTGTCTTCTCATAGTTTGCCAAGGAGAACGCTTTGACTGCGCCCAAACTAATCTTTTTCACATTCTTGAGCTTCCACGACTGCATAGGCTGGTTGTACACATCGCATCCGTCAAAGATCTTTTCAAGAAATTCGACATGGGTCATGTCCCAAGTATTCAGGTTGGAATTGAAGCGTTTACAGCCAGCAAACATCTTGTTACAGTTCGTCACGTTCTCCAGTTTCGGCTGCCCGATATTGGCAGCTGTCAAATTCTCGCATTTTGCAAATGCCTCTTCCATAGAAGACCATTGTACATCGCCCCAGTCGGTCACCCGCAACAGTTGTTTGGCAGCGTCGTTGGCTGCTGTCCAGCCGAAGCGGACATAGTCAACTCCTTCTGGACCCATTTTTACCTCGTACGTCTGGTTTGCTATCAGTCCGTCTACGGAAAACATATTGTTCTCGTCGGAACTTGATACGGTTGTATTCTTAATTTGCGTAGAGCCTTTCCAGATCTCGAGCTTCCAGTTTGTGCCTTTTACAGGGAAAGTAAGTTTGCCGTCGGTATCTGCTCGCCATTCTGTTACGAACGGGCGGCTTTGTGCCCATGCCGACGTAAGCAGTACAGCGAATAGAATGAGTAAAAGCTGTAATTTCTTCATCTTAAAATATACATTTGGGTTGTTTTCAACAGCGCGTCAAGCGACACGGTTAACGCATATTCAGTGTACAAAGATACGTAATGTTTACAACTATCTGTTGTCAATCTAAATAACGAGTAGCCGTTTGGGCTCATCGTAGATGAGGGCTTTTTGATACCTAAATGAGCTGATATTCCCTTTAGTCGAAGACCTGTTGTAAAAGGTTATTTTGTCTCTTTTGCGCCGTTCAAGACAATAGCATATGCTAAGAACTGAAATATCAAATCTTTTTGTATCGGAAAACGAGGGTGTGTCAAAGTGTAACGAGTCCTAAATTTTATTTTTGTTTTCCCCATAATAGGGAATTATTAGATTACTTAATTTATTGATTATAACTGCTGTTACATAACTCTTAGCTGGGTGAGTAAACGTAGTTTTTACACACTCTGTCTGTTCTACTACATACCTGAAATGATACCCTAGTGTAACCGAATTAGCACATTAGCGTATATTATTGTATAATCAACGAAACGACACGATGAATAATTTTAGCATCAGAGTCTGACTTTTTAGTTTAAGTCTTTCCGTAATTTTAGGTATTTGCTCTTGTACTGAAGAAAAGTTAGTTCATGAAACTCAAGTACAAGAACTTGGAAGTAAGCAGCAGACCTAAAGCCACTAGAAAATGAGAACTGTCTACGTTCTTGTCATTACCGTCACATTACTATCGTGTCTAGCCGCGTGTGCACGTTTGTCGGAGCAGAATATAGAACGAGATAAGATTGTGGTACTGCCCCGCAACCTAGTTCTCCTCTCAAGCGATGCGCCTGCTGATGTGCGTGTTTCCTATTGCGAAGTATATGATGATACATCTAATAAATTGGTGACCAGAGATGTGCGGACTCCCTATCTGTTGGATATGGGGAGTGCTGTTGTGAGGTACGATAGTGTACACCGTGGT
>CAUVMY010000043.1:0-8508 GCA_963552845.1 uncultured Bacteroidia bacterium | reverse complement strand
ATGCCGTACCTTCCTTTTTGACTTTATTCGTCACATCCTTTCCGTTTACCTGCATACTCTCGAATTCTTTACCAGAATTGGGAGTTGCTGTAATTTTTAATTGAACACCTTGCATTACATCATCGCCAGGGTTCTTTTCCGTCCATGTCCCATTACTGTTGAACTCAACCTTCACAGTTCCGCCATCGGGATTCTTAACGAAGTTTAATTTCTTGCGCATACCTGCGCTAGCATCTGTGCTCCAGCCCAGCAGTAAGGGTAAGAGCAACACGAGGGCTACCCTCGAAATATTCCGTATACTCATCATACCGTCTCCTTTAGTTGGTTATACAAATAGTTTTCATTACAAATATAACACCTAGAAGTTCTTAAATAGTGCATTAGCTCGTTAGTTAAGTTGGCTATATTCAGGTTTCGCCCTCTCTCTTGCGTATTACAGTTCCCTATCGTTACAATTAGTCAAATAAAAAAATAGTATGAGCATTACCGTAATTTAGAATAGCTGCAAATTAGCATGAGAAACAACCTTGCTACTTAATCTCCAAATAAAAAGGGAAGCCTCGACGAGAGACTCCCCTTGTATACGTAAAGCGTACTCGGCGCTTAATGCTTCACAATTTTTATTGTTCGCGTTGTTCCTTCTGGCGCAATTAGGCGTAGCACATAAACACCAGACGGGATGCCCGTAGAGGCAATCTCGGTTGTGCTAGGCATTAGTTGCCCACCTAGAACCACCACACCTTGTGCATTGATTAGTTCATAGCGCCCATCCCAGAGCTCATAGCCTGAAACAGAGAACTTCTCCGCAAAAGGATTAGGCATTACGGCGGCTTTTGCCAATGCCTCTTCTTCAATCCCCGTAGTGGGCGCAACAACTTCAATCGTGACTGTCGCACGCTTCGTCTCGTCGTCAACGCTAATCACTGTAATATCGCTCTTACCAGCCTTCAGGAGCTTAAAGTTCCCAGGATGTACTTTCGGCTTCATAACAGACGTATCGCTTACTTCAAAACGAACTGTTTTTACCGTTGCTCCTTTTATCCCCTTCTCTTCATCAGCCACAGGAAGTACACGCCACTTTAAGCGTAACGTATTCTTTTTAAGCTCAATCTTTTCAGGCGCTTTACGGATCTCAATTCCCGTTACCGCTTCCTTCCATACCTTGAACTTCTTGGTATTCGCCACATGCGAACTAGACTTGCTTGTAACGGTCATCGTCACCTCATCAGCGACTTTCATAGCTCGGAACATGTTCTTACCAAGCGGCTTGATGATACCATCTGGAGCAAAAACTACGTCGTACTCTTGGTTAGAGGCATCCTCTGGTTCAATCTGAACAAGAAGCAAGAATTCTGCCCCTAGTTCAATCCCTTCGCCCTTACCAAGTTTTTTTGTAGTCCAAATTTTTTCAGGGTTCGAGCCTACAAGAACCTTTGTTACCAGCTTCTCCTTAATCACAGCATCAAACTCAATTTTCAAAGAAGGGTCAGCATTAGATGTACCCACGCAATGAATCTTTACTCCTGCAGGTGTGCCTTTCTTTGCACGTTGCGACGCGACATCTACGTACTCTTCATTGTTGTTGGGCTCGAATGACCACGAGATGCTCTTGTTGGTCGCATTCTCAGGCGTGTAAACAATTTTGGGATGCCCTGGCTTCCCGAAATCGGCTGTAAGCGTTTTGCCCACATACCATTCATACGTAGCACCTGGTGCAAGCCCCTGCAACTCCATATTCTTCAAAAGCGAAGGCTGTACCGTTACGAGGAGTTTACGCGATTCGGGCGCTTTTACAGGATCAGAGATCATCCCTCCCCCCTCCTCTATCTGGCGGTCTTTGTATTTCAACGACCAACTCGTTTCACCGACCGAAGTGGCAAAAATTCGGGTGTCTTTCTCTACGATTAAGAGTTTTTCCAATTCAGACCCCGCCTCTTCAATGATGGTATAGCTTACTTCATCAGTTTTCCGTACAGTATTTTCACCCGCCACAAACGCTGTTTCTGCAATCTTACCCTGAATCTTGCCCTTCCCAGAACCAACAGTACTTACATAAAGTTTATAGTCTGGCGCGCTAAATTCGGTTACATCTGTTTTATCAAAAACTACGTCAATTACCAAATTTCGGTCACTCTTTGGCACTTTCACTGTGAGATTATTGCCCCCGAAACGATAGTACCCTGTGGGCTTATCATTAGCATCTACTCCTTCACTACGCACCGTAACGCTGGTAAATTTGCTTCCTGCCGCAGGGGCTAGCGTCAATTCACTTTCGTTCGTAGTATTATCGACTAGGTTATCGCCCTGTTGTATCGCCGTGACACCTAGATTGCCCGTAACAGTCCCTTGCCCGCTACCATACACGTTGAGCTGAACAAAGTGCTTGCCCGCGCCAGCAGTACGATCGACTTTTTTGAAAAAAGCAACAAGCTCTACATCGCGATTCTCTTTTAGTTCAATATACTCGCCTGGCTTGGCTTTTTTGGTAACGTCCGTTGTCTTCCACGTCTGCGCTACTACCTCAGGGTCGCGCGCCATAAGTAGAACTCGGTGCGAGAGGAATTGTCCTTCAAATGCGGGCATTTCCTTACGCTCTCCGCGCTTCATGGTGACAATACGTTCTGCGAACTTAAACTGACCAGCTTTTGCCTCATTTAGACCTGTCAGACGCCATTTATACTGCCCAGCACTGTTTTTCAACTCCGCTACCGTTGCTGCCATACTGCTGGAATAATACAAACCATTGGCAACAATCTCTAAATTCTTATAATTTCTCGCTTTCCACGTTGTAAGGAGCTCATCGACCTTCGCTTCATCATACGCAATGTTCTCAATGCCGATTTTCTTATCCCCCTTCAAGAGTGCTGTGAGTTTCCAGTCTTTAATTGAGAAACTAAAACTGTAACAATTGGAAAAAATATTCTCCATTTTCTTAACCTTAGAGACATCCCACGCCTTTAGGTCACTATTGAAGAGACTACAGCCCTTAAACATGTCGCTCATATCGGTCACCTTCGCCACATTCCACGTTGCGAGGTTCGCCGCAAAAGCGCTACAACCTGCGAACATGCCCGCCATATCGGTTACTTTCGCCACGTTCCATGTTGCAAGATCGCCGTTGAACACAGTACAGCCCTCAAACATATGCGACATGTCGGTTACATGGCTCACATCCCAGTCTTTCAGCGACGTACCTTCAAAGTCTGTGCACCCATAGAACATGCGGTTCATCTTCGTACAAGCCGCGAGTTTGTCCTTCCATGCACTCAAGTCTTGGTTAAATTTCGCAGCCCCTGAGAACATATTGGTCATACTTTTCACTTTAGCAACATTCCACGTCGACAAGTCGCTATTAAAGAGAATACATGACGAAAACATCGCTGTGAAGTCTTCCACGTTGCTCACGTCCCAATCTTTTAGGTCAGCAGTCAACTTTCTACATTGCGCGAATGTACGCGCCAATGATTTCACTGCTGTTAGCGTCGGCACACCCGCTGCGCCATCAATATCCACATTCTCACAGCCTTCGAATGCATTAGCAAGGTCTTTCCAATTCGCCGTCCCCCACTGCTTGACGAGTATCAGAGCCTTTCGGTTACTAGCGCCTCGGGCATAAAGCCCTGTAATTTGATGCGATGCCTCCACCTCATACTCTCCCGCTGCGGGGAATTCAATAACCTTTCTTTTACTTTCATCGGTTACATTTACTTCTCCGAGAGCGGTAGGAGTATCTGTAGAGCCAACGAGCTTGTATTTGAGAGTAAACTTCCCTAAGCCAGGGAAGGTAACACTCTTGTTAGCATCATCCACCTTCCACACCGTAACGAACGGTTTATCTTCTGCTCGGACAGTAGCCGATACGAAGAGAGTCAGCAGGAAGAGCGCTGACACAAAATAGGTTAGTATCCTTTTCATATTGAAATCTACAAAGGATTAAAATCAATCAATTCAATGAACTATTCAAAGACCTCGGCACGCCATGGAACGTGTCGAGGTCTGTCATGGAATAGTATTTAATGTTTCACTACTCTATGTGTTCGTTGCTCGCCCGTCTTTGTTGCCAAACGCAACATATAAAGACCAGCAGGCAACCCCTTTGTATTAAGGAGAGTCTCTCTATCTCGCAATTGCCCTTTTCGCACAACAATGCCTTGTGCACTCACCAACTCGTAGTACGTAGCCTGTAGGCTGTAAGAATCGGGCGCAACAATTCGTAAGACATCGCGGAAGGGGTTCGGCGATGTGACAAAAGCCTCTAACGCTTTCGTCTCCTCAATACCCGTCGGACCATAGTTAGGCACTGGCATAGCCGATGACTCGGGTTTCGTTACCTTGAAACGTCCTACCAATTCGGGCTCGAAATCGATATACTGATATACCTTCTTCGTTTTCCCAGGATTCTCGGGATCAGCCTCTAATTCCACGACTTGATAGACAACGTGGAATGAATAACCATCACGTGGTGCCCAAGTGACAGGATAACGGACATGGAAGGTTTCAGTATGATTCGGGGGTAAATAACATGTCCCAAGACGATGTGATGCGATAGTGTCTATCGAGTTGTCATTGAAGAACAAGACCTTAAGCCCTGTATCGACACCCATATTCTTCTCCTCATTCCCGATTTTTATATCGAACTCAAGGAAATCGCCTTGTACAACCTCACTAGGCACATTCTCTAGTTCGGCTTTATAGTCTTCGCTGTAGTTATAGGCAGGCTTCTTCTCAAACTCTGCAACGGCAAAAGGTTCAATCGGATAGTAGCGCCCGCCTACCTCTAGCATGAGATCTTGGCTTGTTCCATTCGACGAATCCCAATAGAAGTGAAGGTAATTAGCATCTATCTCTTCTGGGAATGTCGGGAGCAGTTCGTGGAAGACCTGCGTCTCGCCAACTTCTAGTCGTAAAGATTGAACAAAGACGAAGAATTGCGTGCTTGATGGGCGCTCGGTTGTTGTTTTCTTATCTGACCAGCCTGCTCCAAAGACACTCGTATAAGCAGTGTTACCTACGTTCTTTATTTCAAAATCCACGTAATTGTAACTGTCTTTGCGCAATACTGGTGTCTTCCAGGTAAGCTCTAAACGAGGTGTATTTTCCGTAGTAGAGAAATTTACCTTATCATCGCTTATAGTCACCATATTCTTGCCATAACGCGGCATGATTGGCATTTTGCGGATCGTCTCCTCGCCAGAGACCTTGTAAACCACCTCCATCTGATAGATGCCATTAGGAATGTCAGAATATATTGTCGGAATAGGTACTCGCCGCGACGAGAATGTTCCCCCTTCCATGTTCTGAATTTCCTCATCGGTAGCCCAAAAGATCTTAACCTCTTTGCCCTTATTATCCACAAGACGCAAGCCTGGACGGAATTCTACGACATCATAGCCATAGTTCGCTAGACCGCGTAGTTTCAGAGCGCTCTCGCCTTCCAGAACTGTATTCTTCGAATATGTAGCCGACGTGTTCGTCATGAGCTCATAAACGCTTATATTCGGGTCTTCCTTTACAACAGTAGACTTCGGCATGGGCTCCCAACCGATTATTATGTCCGCGGTCATATTGTATCCGCCTTCTCCGCCACCACCCGTACTCTGACTTCGTGGCAACATATCGGAGAGCGAATACCAACCATTACTCAAACCGCTCCACCCCCAATTGAAATGGAAAAGCCCTTTACCATCGTAACCATCGCAAACAAAAGCATGCCCTACACCGAAAGCCGCTCCACCGTAAAGAACAGGGCGTCCCTCGGAGAGTTCTTTCATAATAATATCTACCCACTCCTCTATGGTGTAGTGGATTTGCTGCACATACTTGAGCCGGGGACCGTAGTCGAAATACTTACGCAACCCTAGGAATGCATTGGAAAGATAAGCACCACTACCATAAGGTGTCCAACGCATCTGAGCCGCATAGCCACACTCCACCATAAGCAAAGCAACCGCTGCACGCTCCTCGTCCGTAGAACGCGCATTGTAGAGGTTTGTCATATTCTTCCAATCGAACTTATGTCCGAAGTCATACTTGCGGAATCTTCCACTTATATCAGTATAGCGTATCTTACCCCGCGACTCAATCGGCCAACAATGGTAGCGCATCACCTGCGCCATTGCAGTAGCCAAACAACCTGTGGGCGCATTCTGCGGGGTTAGCATGTTGTAGGGGTCTTCCTGATCCCATTTGATGTCATTTATAATCGGCGCAATGGGCATCGTCTTATTTTTATATACATCTAGGAGTTCTCCAGGTTTTCCAGTACCACGAAGACGCGCTTTTTGCACCCACGCCGCCTTAATGTCAAGCCAGTTCTTGATATGTGCCGGCATCCCCTCTACCTGAAACTTATTCTCGAGAGAATAGCCAATAATGGATTGACCTAAGTTATCATCGCCCGCGACAATAACAAAGCCATCGCGCCCTTTCACATCAAAGATATAGTAGTCCTTAACCGATACATCGCCACGTACAGGCACACCCGAACTTGTATAGGAGAGTGCAAGTGTATACCCCTCCCCACGAAGCGGCTGTACGCTTTGCAACTGCTGCTGTGCTAATTCTTGTGCCCGCTGCAAGTCAATGGGCGCACCACAGAGCGACTTGGCGAGTAGCAAGGACAAGAACAAGTAACCGAAAAACAATAATCGTCTCATCGCCAGAATCATTTTTTGTTGTAACTGTTCCTAAGCGAATCCTCTAGAAGGTATCCTTAATCTGTTCGCCAACAGGATTCTGCTGTACCGCACGGTTGTTAAGAATCTCTTCGCGAGGGAACTGGAATAGAAACTTATCATCACCCGCAGGGATATTGAAACGAGATTCGAGCGGATAACCTCCTGCACTAGGATCTCGCTTAGCAAGTGCGCCTTCGCGCGTCAGAGGTAGACCCAAACGCATCATATCATAGAAGGTAATTCCCTCGCCCCAGAACTCAAGTGCACGCTGACGATAAATTTCTTGTGTAAAAGTAGTTTGTCCCAAACGAGCTTGATTCTTCTCATAATTATAGGTAGGCTGACGATAACTTGTTATAAAGCTCTCTAGACGCTTAATACCTTCCGCCTCATCGTCTCTTGCAATCGCTTCTGCTTGGATGTAATACAACTCTTCCACACGCATCAGTGGGAAATCGGTTGCATTGATACGAGCGCCTGGATTGCCCTGATACGGAGCAAACTTAATGTTCGCATAGAGTTGCCCCTTCCACTGCTTTTCGACAATTAGCTTTATCTGATCATCTAATTCTGCAGCGGTAGCACCTGCATCACTCAAGAAGCGGCGCAAGCCTGCGTCGTACTCAGGTGTGTAGAACCATGCCTTACGCACGTCAGTGGGATCTATTGTCTCATAGAAATCGGGATTTACCTTACGCAAGATGAAACCACGTACGGCGTACGTTAGTGGCGCATTCTGACCATATTTCAAAGAGCACATCATAGACTCCCAAGTCATAATTTCGCTCTTGGTAACGAGATCGTCTGGAGTATAATCAATCCCCCAGATCACGTTGTGGATTCGGATATCGTTGAAACCTGGTCTATTCGCCTCGGCTGTACGCAACGGAGTAATATTTGCGCGCCCCGCAATTTCCAATGCCTTCTGTGCTGCCTTATAAGCCCCTTCCCAGTTTTGCATCAGTAGGTATGTACGTGCCAAAAGACCATACACCGCGCAGCCCCCTATAGTAGACTTCTTCTTAGGGATAGAATCTTGTAAGATATCCTTTGCATAGTTTATGTCTTCAAGAATATAGTTGTAAACTTCTTCAACGGAGGCACGCTTATTATCGATCTGCTGTGCACGTGTCATATTTTCACGCACGATCGGCACACCCGCCGCCTGCTCATTCCCTTTGTAGGTGAACTGGTAGGACTGGATCAAATTTAGGTATGCGAAAGCACGAAACGCACGCGCTTGTGCACGGAAACTCTTTCCCTCATCCGTTTCATCGCTAACGGTGTTGAGTACCTTGTTTGCCTCTGCGATGTAAGCATAGTAACTTGAATAAAGCAAATAGGTAATCGCCGAGTTCTCACCGAGTGCAACATACTTGAATACACTACGATACCAATTGTAACGATCGTCTACCGACCACATTTTATCGGAGAGGTGATCCAATATCAAAGCAAAAGATGAATACCCAAAATCGTATGCATACGCTGGAGAATTGCCTAGGCGATTGAATCGCTTCAACTCTCCATACATCCCTTTGAAGATCACATTCGCCCGATCTTGCGAAAGTTTCCCTGCTTCTTTGAGCTGATCGGGAGTAAGCACGCTCCCCGTAGGTTCAAACTCCAGCTCCTTTGCACAACTCGCAAAGAAAAGTAGCACGGGCAACAGGACTATTGTAAAAAACAGAATTCTGTATTTCATGTCTGTAATGTATTATAGGATGGGGTATTAGAAATTGGCAGTAACTCCCAACGAAATGGTACGCATAGCCTTGTAACCAATTCCGCCTCCAAAACGCGGGTCATAGCCCTTACGAGCTGAGAAGAGCCA
>CAUVMY010000042.1:0-8583 GCA_963552845.1 uncultured Bacteroidia bacterium | reverse complement strand
CGGAACTCATACCGTGTTCTACCTGCTGGTATGAAAGCCCCTCAATGCGCCCATGTTCTCCCGCCGAATAGGTTACAGTATGCTTTGGTTGTTCTATCCGTTTGAAAATTGCACGTACGTGTACAAAAGCATTGTCCGTTCGCTCTGCTGTTGTTACACCATCACTCCACTTTTCAAAGGAGTACCCCGTAGCAGGGAGTGCTTCAACTACTTGCGTATTTGCGGCGTTCGTGACGAGGACAATTTTATCTGACGGCGGTTTTGTACTACCCTTTTCATGCACAGAACCATTGTCACCCGCGACGTATGTAAGTGTAATAGCATCAGCGGGTGCAGGGTCGTACTGAACAAGAATGTCATCTATTGCCCACCATGACTCAAATGAAGTATTGGTAAACACCCAACGGAAGCGTACAAGCGAGTGCCCTGTAAGCTGTGCGTCGGTTAAGGTAAAGGTTACCTCCTCACCCGTGGAGGCTGTCATGGTGGCAGCATCTACCCAATTATTATCCTCAAACTGATACTGAAGCACTGCAGTAGCACCGAACCCAAGCGGAATACCGAACCATGACTGGAACGATAGTTTCACATTTGCATTGGCACGATTCTCGAGTGAGAGCCACGGACTGTAAACGCGCCCAGTGTAGTACAATTCCTCCGACTTCGCATCTATCATCAGTACTGTACCTTCGCCCGTATGCAACTTATGAATCATGTTCTTGGGACGCAAAACCCACCCTCTGCCTATCGTAGGCGGATCTATGAGCCAGTGCTGTAGGACTTTCGTTCCAAAGTCAAAATTCTCTTTCCAAGCGATGGAATATGGCTGCATGAAAATGGCTACTAGCTCAGCATCATTTTCTATTGCTTTGTCGTGACGTGTAAGCTCAGTATTTCCGTCAGACCAGCTGAGGAAACGATAACCAGGCTTAGCTTTAACGGTTACTGGAGCCGCATCTTTACCATAAGCTACTTTTTGCTGAGCTTGTGTTCCTGTTTCAAATTCGCCTCCTTCTGATACTGTATATGATATGCTGTAAATGGCTTCTTCAAACTCCGCCTTTACCGCGATATCTGCCTTCACATCAACTTCTGTACGTGCAGCTTCCATTTTCCCATCCGACCACTGTTTGAAGCGATATGCAAGACTCTTAGGTGCAGCAACTACCGCCGTACCTGTACCACCTGTGGCAACACGCTGTACGGCAGCACCTATGATTAAACCATTGTCATCGGCAGTATAGGTTAAGGTGTGCGCATATTTTGCTAAAATCAGGGTCTGTGTCAGCTTTTCATCCTTCACCTCAAACGAGGTAGTAGCAGGTGTGTAACCCTCTTTCATCGCACGACAAGTGTACTTGTTAGGCAATAGGAACATGGTTACCTTCCCCGTCGCATCGCTCAGATACTTCGTTTTCCCACACCAAAGCGTCGCGTTTTCTAGTGGCGTATTCTGATCGTCGCAAAGTGTAATTGTCACCTCTTGTGCTGTAGTTGGGGCAGTAACTGTAAGTGTACCTGGTTTACACGTCACCGTATATGCTCCTTGCAGATAGGGTGTTGTATAGTCTGCGGGAATCACTTCGTACGAACCTTGTCGTAACGCTGGCATACTTGCATTCCAGAACTTCCCATCGGCGAGCTTAACTACATAGTGCGGACGATAGAGTTGTTCGGTTTCAGCGAACTGCAAACCTGCATACTCAAACTGGAATGTAGGGAGTTTGTCTCCTTGCGCCATTGTAGCGGGCTTCATCGTAATTGTGAGAGGCACGCGCGTTACCTCTACTTCGCGTTCTACCCTTGTGGCAGCTTGGTAAATATTATTGCCGTTTTGCAATGCAACAATCTT
The DNA here is from genome assembly GCA_963552845.1 of uncultured Bacteroidia bacterium. Classification (GTDB taxonomy): domain Bacteria; phylum Bacteroidota; class Bacteroidia; order Bacteroidales; family CAJPTX01; genus Bacteroides_D. Next base: position 6,731 of record CAUVMY010000042.1, on the reverse strand, counting down.
GGTAGTACCTACACCAACGGTTACTAATTTCCCTTCAGCATTCACTGTTGCTATATTCGGGGCTAGTGTGTAGTAACTACAAGCAAGTGCAGAACTAGCCGTAGCATCTAGTGCAACGGGTACGCCGCTATACGGAAGAGTAAGCTTCGCGTTGTCCCACGTAATAGATTGAGGCAATGAAAGTTGTAATGTGTAGAACTTGGCATCGCGTCCGTTCTCTGCCACCCCTGGTAGTAATTTGGGCTGCGACAAGTCAAATGCTTTGCTCGTTCCAGGCACAATTTTCTCATCGCCGTAGTAAAGCGACGCATTGGGCGAAATAGCATCAAATCTGACCTTCAAGTTTTTCCAATCTAGAGGCGTAGCAGAAGATGTACTCTCAGGGGCAAGCAAGATCTCTTGCGAAGGATCATTTACCTCGACGTTTGTCTTAAGGTTCGGATTCTCTGCCGTTAGGAGAGAGAGTTTTAGAATATCACATGCTGGAGAACGATCGGCTAGGAGTTCTACTACAAAATCTTGCTCCATCTGTTTGCCAAAGAGGTCGTCGATTGTTGCCTTAAATGCCAATGTATGCCCAGCTGCACTAAAATCTAGAACCGTACTCTCGGTTACCGGAGTTCCGCCTTGGGTAATCTTTGTATTAAGCCACTCTTCTACGAACTTTAATTTTACACTATTCCAAGCAGTAAAGTCGCTTGGAACACGGATTGAGATTTTATTTTCCGCTACGTATTGCGAAGGAAGCAGCTGTTTCTCAAACTCCACGGAGCGAATAAGGCGTTTAATTGGTATCCACACCGTGCTGGGGTCTGAGCTTTGTAGATAACCTAGATGATTGTCGCCAGAGGCAATAAGCGAAAGTCTTCCCTCGGTTAGAGTAAACTCAGCCATACAATCGGTTTCCAAAGAGCCATCCGCTTTGCGCACACTTTTGGTGCGATTATCCTTAATTTCTTGAGCAGATCTATCAGTATCCCAAACTCGGAACATACCCATCGCGCCCGAAAGAACAGGACTCACCGTAAATTCGCCAACACTAAAGCTGTCGTTATCCAATTGGTAACAATCGGCTTCCACGCCATCCACGTAAATGTGAGTATCCGTATAGTTAAAACCAAACTCATAATCACGCTTTTTCTCAAGAGTTACGGCGATGTGTTGCCACTGTCCGTATTTGATGACGGGCAATTTTGTAACATTTGCCTGCGTCCTACCACATACGAGTACAAGCGTATTATCGTCGTAACGTTTCGCTTTGTAAGGAACTGCAAGCCAAACGCCAAGCGCATCAATCAGGACTTGTGATTGTTTATTATCGAAACGCCACCACCCTTCGAACGTGACGTTGACTTCGTCGGGGTCAATTTCAAAATCGGGCATCCGCACTCCCTCAGGGGCAGAACTAGATGACTGATACTCCAACGCATAAAGATTATTGCTCGGAGGCACTAAGTGGTACACAGTCTTAAGGTATTGGTCATTGTACGATACGCCATCTTTCTCAGTCTGTGTAACCTCTATTTCGTGTTTACCCAATGCCGAGAGGTCTACGTGTGCATCTGCCCACTCTATGGTAGCTTCGCCCCCTAATGGTGCAACCAACTGTGTAAATTCCTTCGTCTGTTTCTCTACGCCGTCCACCTTTAGAGAGAGTTTTACCTTCTCAACAGCCGCAAAACCATTGTTGCGCACTTTTACCTCTAGTTTATTGTCTGCACTGAGATTGCTTCCCGATTTCAAGTTCACAATGTCAACAACAGCCAGATCTTTTGCTAATGGATGTTCTGCGGCTGTAAGTTCAGCTGTAATATCTACTACGTGCCCCCATTCGATAGCTTCGCCAGCTTTGAATTTTGCATAGTCCTCATCAGATGCAAGCATCAGACGCATACGGCACTTACCTGCTTCTAGATTTGCAACCTGTGAGAGATCTATTGCCACTTGGTACGATTGTTTCCCTTCTTCAGTAGGCACGACGGTGAGTTCGGGGGCAGCATCTTTTAGTTCATTATCTGATGGATCTAGATCCACCCATACGCGCAACTTCGCTGACGCATATTTCGCATCAACTTTGTTGTTTAAGTCCACTTTTATCAAGTTGTTGCTTTGGGTGTAGAGAGGAAGCTTAACCCATGGCGTATAGCTAATTTTTGCCGAAGGTTGGCACTCTACCGATCTGCCACCGTACCGTCCGATACGTGCAATGTAAAGCTCTTTCTCATTTTTTATGCTCCCATTCGGCCAGAATGCATCATGTACAATTGTTAGCGACGCTGCATTGTCAGTCGTATCTCCATCAAGCGCTAATTCTGCTTGCAGCTCCATACGCATAGGAGGGGTGATTTCCCATTGTTCGGGGAATGTGAAATTTGTTACCGCTTTGGGCGCAAGTGTGGGTATTACGTAGCGTTTCTTCTTGCCATCCTGTGTGAGTACAATTGCTACATTCGTTAGCTTAACGGGAAGTAGGTTCTCTATTGCCGCTTCTGCTGTAGCGTGTTTCCCATCAGTCGCTACTACTTCTTTCAATGCGACGAGTTTCCACTGGTTGTGCATCTCAACCTCTTTCACATCGGCAATCCATCCCTTTCCAGGTTTGTTGCCACGACTCCACTGTTGGAATGCAATCCCTCCATTTGCTGCCTCCGAGATGAATACGCGCATTTTGCCCTGTCCACCCAGTACATCTGTGCGTGGGTATTTAACAAGCTTCAAATCGCGAGGCACATCATTGGTATAAACCGAAAGCGTATCGCCTGCACCCAAATCCCACTCATGGAAGGTTACCTGTATCACTCGCCCTGGCGTTTGCGGGAGTAACAATAGTGTCGAATTCTCTTTTTCCCTATAGTTCTCAAGCGCGCCTCCCATATCGGTAAAGCGTGCACTCCCTGTAACGCGGATAGAGTCGTGACGGGGAATATCGAGCCATTGACCTCCCAAAAAGGCATAGCGTACAGGAGGCATCAAAATCACATTCCCCTTGTTGTAAACCTCAATGCGAGACTCATTGTTAGACGGATCAGTATCGCCTTCTACGTCTGCACGAGCAATTACTTCAAACTTCTTTCCCTCTACTCCGTCGTATGAGAAATCGGCAGTGCACACCACTTCGCGATCTTCAAAGGCTGTCAGATCCTTCAATGTATTACTATATACAACTTTGCCATCCACTTGTACACTCACTGGCACCTCTTTCATGGTAACCGAAGAGTTGTTACGCAATGTAAAGGCAATTTGCTCTTCACCCATATTTGCCTTGGCTTCAATAGGTTTAATACCTTGTACGAAAAGCTCTGGGCGCTCAATGGCACGCGTTACCTCGTAATAGAGAATAAGGAAACGGTTATCCTTATCGTACAACGCCGTTTCTAACGCGAGTTTTACTTTCTTCCCCGCGAACGGAGTCAGATCCCAAGTATAGGTATGCTCACCGTCGTCACCGATTATGTGCTTTCGTCCTTGCACATCCACAATCTCCTCATTATCTACCAGAAGGCGCAACTGTGCACTCTCTGCTTGATCTGGGGAAGTGGTCATCAATGCGTAGGTAACAAACTGAATTTTTGTCCCCACAGTGAGAGACGAGAGATCTAGATTACAGAGTTCAAAACGACCGACATTATCACGCTGCTCAAATGGCGTATTCCAATCGCTTGGTGGCGTATCTGCAGATAAACGTATCGTATGCGAACCAATGGGGAGCCCAGTCCCAGCGGCAGTCTCTGCGCGTGCAAACTGCACGTTCTTACCACGAGTAATGTAAGTATACTTGAGAGGCCAGTTCACAAATGACTCAAAGTAGGGGAGTTGCGCTAAAGTCAGGCTAAGTCGCGCAGGCTTACCAGACACTACGGCGATACTTCTTGCACCAGCAAAACCGTCAGCATGGTATGCACGTACAGCGTAAACATTGCGCTCATTCCTCACATCTTCGTTTTTGAGCGTATACTCCGTAGCTGTAACCGTGGCCAATGGTTCGTACTGTTCTGTAGCCAAATTCAGACGTAGTACTTCGTACTCTTTCGCCCCCTCTGCAGCCATCCATGTAAGTTTCCACCCTGCCGTAGTACAATATGCGTCCTCTAGATTGAGACGTTTCACTTGATGCATTACGGTAAAGGGGGCATCCATCTTCTGTACCACTCCGTTTCTATCAGTTACACGGAGAAGCGCTTTATTGGTAGGTTTCAGCTCCGAAGGGAGACGTACTGCCGAATGATGTGGGTATTCGCCAAGGTTCTGATAGGTCTTGCCGCCATCTACCGAGAGTTCCACACGTAGAGGGGCTACCATGTTTTCTGCGCGTAAATAAAACATCTCCCCAGGTTCGTAGATTTCTTCAGGAAGCGGAGAGAAGAGCTGAGGCTTTTGTAAATCGTAGTACCAAACAACAGCGTAGGGCTGCGAATCGCCCATTTTTACGTCTGCCGCGATGGAAATTGTTGTCTCCCCTACCGCAGGGTTATCAATAGTCACTTGTTCGATGTTGTCGACCTCATTGCGTGCACGTACAGCATTCTCTGTAGGAGCATCTTTTTTCAATGTCCAAGGCAATACTGTAGCGCCACCGCAAACAACCGAGAGATCTAAGTCATTGATCAATGCCTTCTCCCCATGCGCATACTCCTTACGCGAAACAGGGTCATTCCAGCAAAGCATCACGCGCAACTGTTTTACACCTTCTGGAACATTTATTTTTACAGTCTTTGCAGCACTGCCAGACGCTATTTCATCCGTAGTATACCACTTATTCTCCAGTACTTCTGCCGCAGCAATCGCATCGAGAATACCAAAACCATACTGATAGTCAGGACCAGGACGCCCCGCATCGCGCGCTGTATTAGCCACTAGCGCCTTTAAGAAGTAACTCAGTGGAGTAGCACCACCATTCAATTGGCGATAACGTTGTGTAAGAAGCGCTAAATGACCTGTTACCGTGGGGCATGCCATCGAGGTTCCGTCATAACGCTCATAGCGTTGATCATTTATTGTAGAGAAAACAGAAGCGCCTCTAGCACAGAGTGTTGGAAGAATACGCCCATCGTCTGTCGGACCGTAGCTAGAGAATGATGTCGTAGTTCCGAATACATTGACAGCACCTACACTAATTACATTCTTCATGTTGTTCGTGAGCGCTCCGTAGGTCATATTACATTTACCCTGTTCATTGCCTAGTGCATAAACGTGAGTGAGTGTGGGAGCTAATAAGGCAATAATGTCTGAGTTCTGATTATGAAAAAAACTATAAGAGAATTTGTCAACCTGATTACAGAACCATTGTAAGGGAGCTCCGTAAGAGTTTTGTGTAAGAGAGATCTTTTCTTGTTTCCAAAGGTTGTACATTTCCTGCGCTACAGAGAGCCCGTTCGATTGTAGATCGAAATTGTTCGTCCAAAGTTCTGCTTCAGGAGCAATTCCTTTGCCTTGCTCATCCAGCAGCCCAGCACCTATTACAGTACCAGCAACGTGCATTCCGTGTGCCTCAGATGCTGAAACGGGGTCTTCAAACTCTACACAATGGACACGATTACCATAATCTACGTGATCGCCCACATTGCTATCCCACAGTCCAATCTTTTCACCTTTCCCCGTTAGTCCACGTCCGCCCAAAGGCTGTGCGAGGCGAAGAAGTGTCCCCCCACTCAATTGTGCCGCTCCACGGTTGAGAAGTACACGCGGTGGTTCGCACCACTGTATATAGGCTATTGCTTCGTTTTCGGCAAGGGCTTCCAGCTCTCCGCGCGTGGCGGTTACTGTTACCTCACGCAATGTTAATGACGGTTTACCATACTCTAGTGCTTTGGAGTCTAGAAGACGTTTTACATATTCCCAGCCGACACTCTCAAACCACGCGAGCGACATTTTGAACTTATCGCCCACTTCCACCCAACTGGGTATCTCTGCATTCTGGACAAAGGCTGAAGGAAGTTTCCATGCCCCGCGAATAGGCGTTACAACACGTAGTCCTGTGCCGAAAAAATCGCTAGGCTTCCCTCCTGGAGGTACAGAGGCATAATAAGCTCCATTCCCTAAATAATCGCCCAAGCGAACCCCTTTCTGAGACAATGCATTTGTCCACCCCTTCCCTTTTTCAAACTGAATGAGCACATTCAGCTTTTCGCCAGCGGGCGTGCCGAGTTCCAGACTCGAAGTCTTGGACGCACTTCCACGTCTTGTGTGATTTACATTCGTCTCTAGGTAGACCTCACGATCTCCGAAACGAACAGCCTCTTGTGCTAAGGCAAACGTGCCAAAACACAAAGTGACGAGCAATAGGATATTTCGCTTCATTAGTACAAAACATTAAATAGACTTTCCAAATTTAATGATTCTCTGTATAGCCTTAAGATTTTGATAAAACGAAATATGCGTATAGACGCTTTATAATAAGGTAAAAGAAAGCCTCAAAGAGGCGCGAATTTGCGTCGTATCATGAAAAAATCGCACGCAGTGCGAATATACACGTCATGGTATGACGTGACGGGGGAGGCGTGTGCGGCGCACACGTATTGTGATTATTCTCTATATCTATTCTGCGGGCGAGGCGTGCGCGCCCGTTAAATACGCCTTTGGCGTATATTCGGTTAATGTCTTATTCACGCCGTGCTATGAAATAATCGCACACAATGCGAATATACACGTCATGGTATGACGTGGCGGGCGAGGCGTGCCTCGCCCCTACTCTTAGATTTGTAGTGTAATTAGATCAGCGAGGTTGTGTGCTA
>CAUVMY010000041.1:0-8638 GCA_963552845.1 uncultured Bacteroidia bacterium | reverse complement strand
GGATTGTGCGATTATTATGTTTTCGTTATATATTCCATGGGGTGTTAGTGGGGGGTGTTAGTGGGAAACCGCCTTGAGACGAGAGGAGTCACTTTTTTGATTAGGAAAGCCTCAATTTCTTTAAATGAGGAGGGGTGAGTTAAGAGTTGCACAATGCGATCATAAAAATACGCATTGCACCTAGTCCTAGGCTGGATTGTGTTGCACTTTCAGTGTGAAAAGTGACGTACCGTGAAACTACAGCATGGCGCGAATTTCCGCTACTCACTGCGAATTATAATGCGTCGTTCTTGTTGTTTTGCCACGTCTCTACATCGCCTTACATTTGTTTTATTTCACTAACATGTTTGGGTCAATAAAACGCTTATGGCAGCGCAACCGTTGGGTACGCATTGCATTCCCGCTAGGCTGTATTCTTGTTTTAACCGTGGTACTCTACTCTATTTTCCGTTCTCCGACTTCCGAAGCACTTTATGCAGAGGTGCGAGGAGGGGCGTTTGAGGTACAGATTGTGGTACAAGGCGAATTGGAGACTCTGAGCAGTGTAGATATTACGGGACCGACAGAACTGATGCGCAGTCGTAATTTTAAGATTACAGAAATTACGATAAAAGATCTTGTGCCAGAGGGTACTATCGTGGATTCGGGCGATTATGTCGGTGCACTAGATAAGGACGCGCTTAGCAATCAGTTGAAATCGCTTGCCGATGATGTAGAAAAAGCACAGCAACAGCTCCTGAAAATGCAACTGGATACGACGCTTTCTATGAGTGAATTGCGTGTTAGCTTGCAAAACTTGATTTATGAGAAAAGGGAACACGAAATCGTGCTAGAGCAATCGAAGTATGAGCCGCCTACAACCATTCGACAGGCAGAACTAAACCTAGAAAAGACCGAACGTTCGTTGCGTCAAACACAGGAGAGTTACAAGCTGAAAAGCATGCAAGCACGTGCTACAATGCGAGAGGTACAACTCAATCTTGAAAAAGTACTACGCCAACAAGAAGAACTGAAGAGTGTGTTAGAGCACTTTACTATCCATGCACCCCAGCATGGGATGGTGATTTATGCCAAAGAGTGGGATGGCAAGAAGCGTAAGGTGGGGTCAAAAATTTCTCAGTACGATGGTACTGTAGCCACCCTGCCAGATTTGTCGGTAATGGTTTCCAAAACGTATGTTAACGAGATAGATATAAGCAAAGTAAAGGTCGGGCAAACGGTTTCTGTGAGTGTTGATGCGTTTCCTGATCGGCGTTATCGAGGTGTGATTAGCGAAATCGCCAACGTTGGAGAGCAGGTGCCTGGAAGCGATGCGAAGGTATTTGAGGTTATGGTTCGTGTGCAAGAACAAGATTCGATACTGCGTCCGTCTATGACAACGAGCAACGCGATTTTAGTATTACGTCGCGATAGTACGCTATTCTGTCCATTGGAATGCCTTTATACTAACGATAGCTTATCATACGTTTGTCTCGCTTCAGGGGTACGACAAGAAGTGAAAACGGGTGCTAGCAATGATCGGGATATTGAAATTCTTCAGGGGCTAAAACTTGGTGACAAGCTCTATCTGAGTGCGCCTGTGGAGGTAGAATCTTTTTCGTGGTCGTTGCTCCGTACTGCACAATAAGGCATTGATGTTTCTGTTTGGGCGCTATGTTCACGACTTTGAGATTGCTGTAGAATCGATACGCAGCAATAAACTAAAGTCGTTTCTGACGGGGTTGGGCATCATCTTCGGAGTAGCGGCTGTGATAAGTATGCTCGCAATTGGGAGTGGTGCGCAGCGCGAGATTCTCGAACAGATGAAGCAAGTAGGGGTCAACAACATTGTGGTGAATGTGGTAGAGGTAGGGGGCACAGATGAACGTGGCGATGAGGGAGTAACACTAGTACGTCGTTTCTCGCCTGGTTTAACTTTCCGCGATGTAGCCTGTATAAGAGGTACTCTCCCCGAGTTGCGCTATTTAGTTCCTGTGGTGCAATACGATGGCGCGCTGCAATCGGCTTGGGGGCGTTTGCAAGGGCAAGTTGTGGGTGTGAGTAGAGAGTACTTTGCTATGTACGAATTGCATTGCGCTGCGGGGAGTCCGTTTAGTACATCGCAAGAAGCGGAGGGAGCGCTTGTTTGTGTAATCGGGAATGAAGTACGAAGTAAGCTCTTTGGTCGCGTGTCGCCCTTAGGGAAACAAGTTCGTTTTGCAGGTGTGCTGTATACAGTGGTGGGGGTACTAGAGAGTGTGCCTACAGCGGGCGTAGAAGCAGGGCTCGGTCCTGTAAATAGTGCGTCGACAATCTTTGTGCCTACGCGCACGCTTATGCGCCGTTACAAGTCCCGTACTCAGAAAATAAGTGCTGCCGAGCAATATTTTGACACAGACGGCAATTATATGCGCGAGCAAGTACGTAAACACCAGCTCGATCAGCTAGTGTTGCAAGTTAGCGATACGCGCTACCTAGAACCTACAGCAGAAGTCCTGAATCGGATGCTCGCACGTCTACATTCGGGTGTGGCAGATTTTCAGGTTGTAATTCCCGAGAAGCTACTTAAACAACAAAAGCGTACCAGTAGTATTTTTAACTGGGTGCTGGGAGCTATTGCGGGCATCTCGTTGCTTGTGGGAGGAATTGGAATCATGAATATCATGTTTGCTTCGGTGATGGAGCGCATCAAGGAAATTGGAACGCGTTTGGCTATTGGCGCAAAGCGTGCAGATATTGTGGCGCAGTTTCTTTGGGAAGCCATTCTGATCAGTATTACAGGCGGCTTTTTTGGCATCCTGTTGGGCATAGCTCTTTCGTACATTATTTCGCAATTTGCAGGAATAGAGACCATTGTCTCATGGTACTCTGTTGTAATATCGTTCGGTGTTTCGGTGACCGTGGGTCTAATTTTCGGACTTGCCCCTGCTCAACGCGCTGCTCGCCGTAATCCTATCGAATCGTTGCGCTATGAATAAGAGATGTTTTGTGTAAAAAGCAAGAAAGCAATGTGTAACGCAGTTAGTTCGCTTCTGGTAGTTACTTTCTTTACAATCGTAGCGGGGTTGCCTTTTAAGCTTTTCGCCCAACGTGAGCCAAAGCCACTTACATTGGATGAGTGTATCGTCTATGCGCGCGAGTATTCGGCGAGTGCACTAATGGCTCGTCAGACGTTCCTTGCTGCCTATTGGCGCTATCGTTCCTATCGGGCAGAATTTTTGCCCACACTTCGTTTTGAGGGTACACTCCCCAGTTTCAACCGTAATTTGTCGCGCTACCAACTACCAGATGGTAATTACAAATACATCGACGAAAATGCAAGCACGATTGCTGGCGCATTACTCCTGAGTCAGCGTATTGGGTGGACGGGTACTCGTCTTTTTCTACGTAGCAATGCTGAACGTCATGACCTCTTGGGAAAGAGGAAGAGTACTGACTACATGACAACGCCCATACAAGTGGGAGTGGAACATAGTTTCTTCGGTGTTAATCCATTGAAATGGCAACGAAAGATAGAACCTAAACGATACGAGGAGGAAAAGCGCGTTTTTCAACAAGCTATGGAAAAGGTGACACAGGAGGCAACAGATCTTTTCTTTAATCTCCTTTTTGCACAGCAGCGTCTGAATATAGCGCGCATGAACCGAGCAAATGCGGATACACTCTATCGCATTGCCAAAGGGCGTTACAATATTGGGACTATTGCCGAAAATGAGCTTTTACAGATGGAGTTGGACTTGCTGAATGAGACCAATTCGGAGAGCGAAGGCGAGATCGCTTTACAGAATGCACAGTTCCAGTTGCTTACCTTTTTAGGATTGAGAGAATCCTACGATTTGCAACCTCAGCCCCCGCAGCCTTACATGGGCGATACGCTTAGTTATCCGCAAATATTGGAATTTGCTCGAGAGAATAATCCTACTCCAATACGTCTTCAAATTCAGAAGATAGAGGCAGAACAAGGTGTAGCGGAGGCGAAAAGCGAACGAGGGCTTCAACTCAATTTGAGTGCTTCGTATGGACTAACACAGCAAGCATCGACTTTTTTTGCGGCATTCCAGAAGCCCTTAGATCAGCAAGGGGTAGCGCTTAGTGTTTCTATCCCGATACTCGATTGGGGGCAAGGGGCAGGACGCTTGAAAATAGCTCGTTCCAATCGAGAGCTTACGGAGGTACGAACGCAAAAAGCGCTTCACGAATTTGAACAACAGGTCTTTCTTCAAGTTATGCGCTACAATCGTTTACCCAATTTGTTACGTGTGGCAACCAAGGCGGATACCATTGCTCAAAACCGTTTCAACATAACCAAGCAACGTTTCTTGATAGGCAAAATTGGGGTACTGGATTTAGACAAAGCACAGGGTGACCGAGACAATGCCCGCATGAACTATTGGCAAGCGATTCGGAATTCGTGGATTACCTATTACGAGCTTCGAGAACTTACTCTTTATGACCCTAAAACGCATCAGCCCATCACTTTTGATTTTGAAACGTTACTGAAATAGGTAGATGTGCAGTAGGCGCGAGATGCGGCTTGTTGGTTTGTAGGTCTAGTTAAGTGAAACGTTTACGATTGGGAGGCTCACACAAAGAATGTCTAAAAAACTTATCGTCTGTGCAACGCTTTTTGAGCTTGCAGACTTTTTTGAACACTATCTTACCCTCTCTGAACGCGAGACTCTTGCCCCCATTCTGAGCAACCCCCGTTACACAGGTTTGTTTAACATACGTGAGGAGTTAGACTGTTGTATCACGGGTGTGGGCGTACCGTCGTGTCTTATCAATTTAACGCGCCTCCCACTTCATAGCTACAGTTTCGTGCTCGGTGTCGGTTTTGTGGGTAGCTATCGCAACTTTTTGCAAATTGGTGAGGTCGTACAAATTACAGAAGACGCTTTTGCAGACCTTGGCATCGTACGAGATGCTCAGTTTGTTCCCTTGAATGCAACACCTTTTCCCGTAGAAGGGAAAGAAAATGAACCGTTCTATGTGGCTTCGAACCTGTTTATGGCGAACTATCGGATGTGCCGAGCTTTTACGCGCAATATGCCTACAGGAGAACTCACTCTCGTAGCAGGGTTAGATTGGCAAGAGGCGCATGTTGAGGTAGAGAGTATGGAAGGGGCAGCATTTGCAATGGTCTGTGAGCGGAGTGCGCAAGATTACCTTTCGTTACGCGTAGTAAGTAACTACGTGCGTCCTAGTGTAGAGGCGCAGTGGAATGCAGCACTGGCACAAAAATATCTTGCAGCAGCAATGTTTGAAGCCTTAAAAGCACGGCAACAATGAGTACTGTAGCTTATCCGCCCCTCTCGTGGGCATATTCTCCGTGTCCGAATGACACGTATATATTTTATGCCTACGCACACAACAAACTTGCTAAGCAGCCCGCAATGGGAGAACCGCATCTTTGCGATATTGCAGAGCTTAACCGCTTTGCACGTCATGGAGCATTCGACCTCATTAAGATCAGTGCGGCAGTGTATCCTAAAGTTGCAGATGAGTATCAAATCCTCGCGACGGGAGGTGCTTTTGGCGTAGGAGTAGGACCTATCCTCGTAGCGCGAGAAAAAACGGCTTTGTCAACAAAAAAAGAGTCATGGAAAGTAGCAGTGCCCGGCTTATCAACTACTGCGAACCAGTTGCTCTCTTACTTTCACCCAGAGGTGACTCATCGTTCGGAGTGTCTTTTCTCTGAAATAGGCGCTGCAGTAGTGCGAGGTGAATATGATGCAGGGGTACTTATCCACGAAGGGCGCTTTACTTATCAGAACTATGGGCTGGAGCTCCTAGAGGACTTTGGGGCAATGTGGCAACAAGAAAAAGGGCTTCCGCTTCCGCTTGGACTAATTTGCATACGACGTACGTTACCACTACCTCTGCGTCTAGAGGTTTGCGAAACAATTGGGCGTAGTATAGACTACGCAATGGCACACACCGATGAGGCGCTTGTGTATATGCGGCAGCATACACAGGAGATGGAGGAGGCGGTGATGACGGAGCATGTCCGTTTGTACGTGAACGAATACTCTCGCAATTTAGGAGAAGGAGGGCGCAATGCACTTGCCACCCTTTTACCGAATACAATGTTGGATATTTTGCATGGCTAGTGTAGCCTGCGAATACTGTATCTTTGCTTGTACTAGAGCAGAGCCACCATAAATATTCCTTCTCCATGGATGAACGGTACATCATAGGTTACGATGCGAAACGGATTGTAAGTAATGCCACAGGATTGGGGAGTTACGGTCGTACGCTGATCAATGCCCTCGCACCCCTAGTGCCACAAAATAAGTTGCTGCTTTATGCGCCCGATAGTGGCAATGAGGCTCTGCGCACACAAATTACACAAACCAGCAATGTCGCTTACGCTTATCCTCACAAAGCAAAATTGCGTTTACAGAAAGATTTGTGGCGAGCGCATGGTATTGTAAAAGATTTACAACGCGATGGTGTACAACTGTTTCACGGTCTGTCAGGAGAATTGCCGCGCGGAATACGAAAAGCTGGCATCCGTTCAGTAGTTACGATTCATGACCTAATCTTCCTTGCGCACCCTGAATATTACCACTGGATCGATACCAAACTGTATGCCCGTAAATTCCAGCGTACTTGCCGCGAAGCCGACCTTATCATAGCAATCAGTGAAAGAACGAAGAACGATATATTACGTTATTCGGATTTTCCTGCCGAACGAATTCGCCTCATTTACCAAAGTTGTGGGGACTACTTTGCAACCCCAGTCAGTGCGGTAACACGTTCTGCTGTTCGGGAGAAATACCACCTTCCAACACGCTACCTCCTAAATGTGGGTACTGTTGAAGCACGTAAGAACCTTCTTCTGGCAGTACAAGCATTACATTATTTACCTGAAGAGTTAAAACTTGTCGTTGTTGGACGACATACCGCCTATACTAGGCGCGTTGAAAAGTATATTGCGGCGCATCACTTACAGCATCGAGTCCTGTTTTTACGTGGTATTCCCAATCAAGAGCTCCCTGCCATCTACCAGCAAGCCGAGGTATTTGTCTATCCCTCTTACTACGAGGGGTTCGGCATTCCTATCATTGAGGCGATTCAGAGTGGTTTGCCTGTAGTGGCGTGCACGGGGTCTTGTCTGGAAGAGGCTGGAGGTAGAGCGTCCTTGTACGTTGCCCCTGACGATGCCGAAGGTATGGGGCGGGCAATACAACGCTTGCTGATCGGAGCTCCCGAGCGCGAAGCATCAATTGTTGCAAGTAGGGCGTATGTACGTCGGTTTGAAAATCAAAATGTCGCAGCTGAAGTCTTGGCTGTATACAACGAATTGCTCAACTAGACGGGAACAATTACGAATAGGATGCTTGTAAAGCGCATTAAACCATCTGTTGTGCGTTTAATTTGCCTAGCAGCCTAAAAAGTGACACTGCCCCATTGTGTCGAAATAGGGCAAAAGAGATAAATAACTTCCTACAGGAGGTTAGCTCGAGCGATTTTAGGGAAAAACCAGCTCGTTTAGGTGCAAAAAACTTAAAAGAGAATTCGAGGTAACGGTCTATTATGCAATAACCTTCCGTATAGTTTGAAACGCACTGAGCGCCCTATGGTAGGAGGAATCCGTATTCGTATACCTTTGGCACAATCTTAAGACGGAGCGCCTCCATGGCTGTTTTCAAATTGCCTAGTAGACGGTTGTATTCCGCATCCTCACTTTTGCTATTCATTCTCCCTTTACGCAAATTCTGATCGCTTGTCGTACTATTGCCCCGTCCAGGGACGGCTCTACCTTGAAAGTGCTCCCGTATATCGTAGTACGACGCATTCGGGTTGGCATTCGGCTGCGCATGGTAGTAACGCCACAGTTCACGCCCCGCATCAAATACCGCAATGGCTTCGGCTGAGAAAACTAGTGGCTCTGTAGGTACAAACGACTTCTCCTCTGCCAGATCTCCTAAAGTGCCTCTGCTCTTATTTCGTAATTCGTCATTTGTCATTCGTAATTCTCTAGGCGCAAGCCGCCCAGCCATGAAGTCTACCATAAAGTGACTTTGAAAGTTCTCCTTGGCATTTACCTCTTGTTCAGTAAAGGGAATCCAGTAGTTTGTACCCTCTTTGCAAGAAATTTTATTTTGGGTGTGAAAGAGAGCAGCAGCGAAGCAATCGTTTTGAAATTCGTTGTCTGTTTGCCAACCCTCATCGGGATATAAAAATTGGTCGCGATCGTTGAGCCATGTGGGTGCTATACTGTGCCGTATGGTAAGAAAGAGGCAAAAAGGGAACAAATTATTCAGCACAATATGATGCGCACGTGATTTTTCAATAACCGCTTGTGACGGACGCAAAGTGCAATATATCAGCTTGCTATTCTGAAAATCCGAAGGTCCGTGTACCATGTAAGCAAGTCTTTTCTCGGCGGGCTGAGTTTGATTATAATATTGCTGTAGCCAATTCAGTAGTACCCCCTTTTCGGCTACTGTTTGAATGACTTTGTGGGCAATCTGAGTAGCTTCCGCATTGTATACATCAGCTGTGATTTTGGAGAATCTGTTCGCGACATTGCAGTTCCAGATAAAGAACCCAATGGGGAATTTGCCCTTAACATTATCAAAAGTGTAAGCGGGTACAATGAACAGTGCTTCTAGTTTCGCTTGAAAAGCATCGCGGAAATCTCTGAAATTCT
>CAUVMY010000040.1:0-8691 GCA_963552845.1 uncultured Bacteroidia bacterium | reverse complement strand
AAAGTGCGGCTGCCGTAGGATGCGAACTCATTTCAAGCAACATCGCCAATATCATGTTCGATAATTCGATAGCTGGACTCTGTGGATGAACCTTATCGCCACACATCGTTATCATCTTCGATACATTCCCCTTGGCTTGGCATACGAGTTGCCACACCTCGTGACTCACATAGATCTGCTGCGAAAGGTTGTGTTCCCATTCCTCCCGAATATTAGCTATCAGAACTCCCTCATATTGTTTCGTGGTGAGTTCGCCCGTCATACATCGCAACAAAAGACTTTCAGGACTAATTCGCTCCATAAGTAGCGTTAGACGCTCGTAAGCTTGCAGTCGGATCGGAAGCGTAAGTTTTCGAGTCTCTATACTCTGCTGAAGAGCATCTCTACGCAAAATCGAATTCGCCAAATAACGATAGGAGAGTAAGCCCGCCAATAGAACTAGTACACTAGGTAAGAGCGCGAGTAATAGTATTTGTATTTCCATTTTTTTAGACCTTCACTTCAACACTACTATACAGTTCTTAGTCTTGTTCTGTTGCAGAGATGCGACGCTCATACGCTTCAAGCATCGCTGGACGACGTTCACGCGTAAGTCGCAACGACTCTTCGTGCTGCCACTTTGCAATAGCAGGGAAATTGCCAGAACGGAGAATCGCGGGCACTTCCCACCCCCTAAATGTTTCAGGGCGCGTATAAGCAGGAGGGGCTACCAAACCATCTTGAAACGAATCGCTCAGCGCCGAGGTAGCATCACTCAATGCACCAGGTACAAGACGAACGACGCTATCCACAATAACCGCGGCTGCCAATTCGCCTCCACTCAGGATATAGTCTCCTATACTCACCTCACGTGTCACCAGATGGTCGCGTACACGCTGATCGACCCCTTTGTAATGTCCGCAAAGGATAAGTAAACGCTTCTTCAAACTCAGCTCCGTTGCCAGCTCTTGTGTTAGGAGTTCGCCGTCAGGGGCAGTATAAATAACCTCGTCATACTGACCGCCACTCTCTGAGAGATGCTCGACAGCCTCAAATATCGGTTCAGGCTTTAAGACCATGCCCGCATCAGGACCATAAGCATAGTCGTCTACCGTACGCCGCTTGTCGTGTGTATAATCGCGCAACCAATGCACGCCAATTTCGACAAGCTGTTTGGCACGTGCACGTCCCACGATCGAATACTCCAACGTGCCCCCGAATAATTCGGGGAGCACCGTTAGAATATCAATCTGTAGCATCTTTGTTTACTTCTTTTCAAAAAGCTTTGCCCACTCGTATTTCTTGCGGTTCTTCCATAAACCCGTATGGTAAGCGTAGCTCACAATAAGGGGTACAACAGTTGTTGCTTCGGCATATACCATTTGCTCAAACGTTGTATCAACTTTACCCCACGAAGAGGCTTCTTTCAAGGTAGAAGAGGAGCAAGCCCCGTCGCGCACATCTGCCACTGTAATTTGTACGGCGTATTTATGCATAGGCACATCGTGTCCGAGTACTTCAGCGCATACTACTGTGTCTTGTGCAAAGTTCTTGGGCACTCCTCCGCCTACCATAAACAAACCACTCGTTTTGGCAGCGATTTTGATTTGGGTAAGTTCAAGGAAGTCGCGTACTGAATCGATAGATACATGTGCCTCAGGATTTGCGACTTGATGCAACACTAACCCAAAGCCTGCACTCGAATCGCTGAAAGCTGGACAGAATATAGGCACGTTGTGTTCATAACAAACTTGTATAAGGCTGTCCTTCTTTACGGAATGCTTGGTAAGGTAGCGTCCCATCTCCTTGATGAACTCACGCGAGCTGTACGGACGTGGTTCGAGTTCGTCTGCCACTTTCTTTATAGTAGCA
The DNA here is from genome assembly GCA_963552845.1 of uncultured Bacteroidia bacterium. GTDB lineage: Bacteria > Bacteroidota > Bacteroidia > Bacteroidales > CAJPTX01 > Bacteroides_D. The sequence continues at coordinate 6,840 of CAUVMY010000040.1, read as the reverse complement.
TCGCAATTTTGAAGTTCCTCTTCGTCTATATAGGTATCGTAAATACGGTCGATATACTGCGCTCGAAGTGCTGAGTCATCAACAAAGGGTGTACCACGATAGTGCTTGAAGCCAAGCGCCTCAAAGAAGTCCATATCTACAATGGAAGCACCTGTTGAAACAATGGCATCAACCATATTGTTTCGTACCATATCCACGTACACTTGCATACAACCTGCTGCACTGGTACTGCCCGCTAGGGTTAGTATGTTTGTACACTCCGCATCGCCAAGCATGCGGTTCAATATATCGGCAGCATTTGCTGTATCGCGCGATGAGAACGACATCCCACGCATAGCATCTATAATTGGGCGCGAATCTATCTTGGTAATGTCGATATGACGAATCGCCTCGCGCAACAACTCCTTCTTACTCATCTCTACTTAGGGTTAAAGCTTTATTATTTGAAATTGAAAGACGTAGGTTCTCTACTAACAGCTCCGATCGCTACATTTAGACAACTGCCCCAGAAAACGGAAACTGAGTAGCCTATAGAGCAATTTAGCTGCTAAAAATGCAGAAGGCCTAGCATTGCCCGATGGGCACAATTCTACAATATCAAATCCTACGACTTCGCGCGACTCGAAGACGTGACGCAAAAAGCGAAGCGTTGGATGCCATTGTAATCCGCCTGGTTCGGGTGTACCCGTGCTAGGCAATATAGATGGGTCAAAGCCATCCAGATCTATCGTAATGTAGACACGCGGCGTAAGCAGGTCTATCGCACGCTGCTCCCACCCTGTTTGTCCTACAATCTCATGAGCCCAAAAGATTCTTTCGCGTTGCAAACCTTCAAGTTCTGAAGTGTCCATACTGCGAATGCCAACTTGTACAATAGGGCACACCTCGCGTGCACGTGCCATGACACAAGCATGATTGAACTTGCTCCCCTCGTACTCTTGCCGAAGGTCAGTATGGGCATCAATTTGTAAGACGGTAAGATCTTCATACTTAGCAGCGTGTGCAAGAATTGGACCTATACTCACAGAGTGTTCACCGCCAATGCTCACCACATATTTCCCATTGCGGATGTGCTCATTCACCGCATTTTGGCTTGCTATCACCATTTGGTCTACCGAGCCGTTGCAAGGCACAGGCTCAGCTGTAGCAATACCAATGGTATAGGGTTCGGTATCGGTCTCTATATCGTAGAGTTCCATATTGGCAGAGGCTTCCAGCAGTGCCTCTGGTCCTTTATCTGCCCCTTTCCCCCAAGTGCTTGTACCATCGTATGGTATGGGTTGTACAACAACACGTGCACTTTCGTACACAGCATACTCTTCAGGAAGACCTCCGTAATTTTCCATGCCTCACCCCTCTACTTTGTATTGAACAAAAATAGCGCAAAATTCCTATCACGTCCTAAACAAGGTGCAAAAATGAAACATTAAAATCCATACGAAACCCGAATTGCTGATTAGGCACGGCTTAGTACTTACATCGGATGTGATTGACTATTTGTAATCACATAAGAATAATTCACCTCCATTCTGCCCAAAAATGGGAAATGAAGCTGTAGATATAATTTTAATTGATATGGGATTCTTGGTGCAGGATAACCGAGTCGCCTACCGCAATACCGAATTGTTTGGCAACCAAATCGCACCGACACGTGAAAAGAGCAAAAAGACGGGGATCGTGATAAGAGAACATGGCTTCTAGGTTGGTCTGTCCCTTGGCTATGATTATATCCGCCTCGTCTAAAATTTCATGAAAGCGCTCATTGGCAACAGCAGGCAATGTGTTGGGCGCTTCGCAACCGTTAGCTAATACTTTTGCACACCCTCGCATAGAAACATAGTCCGCATCTTGTCCTGAGGCAGCATACCCCGCATACGGACAGTTTACTACATAGACCACTTCTGCACCAGGGATAGTACGAATAAACATTCGGTCAAAGACAATCTCACCAGCACGATCGGCGAGGTAAACAATCTTTGAATCATTGTGGATGCGGCTTTTCAACAACTCTCCATCGTCTATAGCCAAATGCGCCCGAATGCCTTCATCTACTTCCCTCATAATGTGCTGTGCGGAGTCTTTGACAAAGTTGATACGTGTGCCGACAAGGGCAATTCGCATCGCATTACGAAAGGAATTGCTTCCCATCCTAACACGAACTCTTAGAGCGGGTTGCAGTTCGAGTGCAAGGTCGTTCATCGCCTTTTTGTACTGCCAAAAAGGGAATTCGCCTTGGTAGCGTTTAGCTAGGGTGTGATATGCCTCACGTAGGAAATCCGTCGGAGCTGTTTTAATGCCATGATCTCCGTAACGCGATGCCAGTTCGGCTATAAACGATGAACGTTCGGCAGGAGTAGCATTAAATGCATCGAGAAGTGAGTTCATTTTGTCGAGAATACAGGCAAAGCAGCGATGATCGCCTAAAAAAGCATTGTTCGCACCGCTGAGGGAGATAGCCTGCTCGGCATCAATTGTATATGACATCTCGTCTTTTCGCAAATTGCATAATCACTTAACAGTTTATCATGCAAAATGTTCGCAACGTTAACTTTATTGCCTCCTAAAAGCAGGTAATAAAAAAGGCGCAGCTCACTCCTGCCACGCCCTCATTTCATTTTTTTACTTTTAGAACCACTAGAAGCGCTTACTCTTCCTTCGGATTCTCCGTGAACTTTTCCTCCTTAAAAGCCTGCCAGCCATGCGCATCAATCGTGTACTCCTTTCCTTCCGAGGTAACAAGTACTGCACCCTGCTCATACGCAGTTGTATAACCAATTACGCTCACGCCCATATCATCCATTTTCTGGTTATACTCCGCAGGAACGGTAAAAAGAAGCTCGTAATCTTCCCCACCATTCATTGCGACGAATAGAGGATCTAGGTGCAACTCTTCTGCTACACGATATGTTTCTTGGTCTATCGGTAAACGTTCGGGATAAATACGACATCCCACATGCGAACTCTTACAAATATGCAAAAGTTCACTCGAGAGCCCGTCACTAATGTCCATCATCGCACTGGGTTTTATCCCTGCAGCGGCAAACTGCTGGTAGGCATCCTGACGCGGACGTGGGCGCAACAGACGCCCGATCACAAACTCATACCCCTCTAGTTTCGGCTGAACGGTGGGTTGCTTGGCAAATACGCGCGACTCTAGTTCCAGAATTCGCAAGCCACAATAAGCAGCACCAAGATTTCCTGTAACGCACACCAATTCGTTTACCTTGGCTCCTGAACGATAACACAGAGCCTCAGGCTTTGCAAAACCCATGGCGGTAATCGAAATAGTAAGTCCCGTCAAAGAGGCAGAAGTATCTCCTCCTACTAGATCTACTCCGAACTCGTTGCATGCAATACGAATGCCTTTATACAAATCTTCAAGCTGTTCGACTGTGAAACGTTGCGATACCCCAATCGTCACCGTTATAGCCACAGGACGCGCATTCATTGCATAAACATCGCTCAGATTAACCGCTACCGACTTATAACCTAAATGTACCAGTGAGGTATAGGTTAAATTAAAGTGTATGCCCTCCAGCAAGATATCGGTCGTTACAACGAGCTGTTCCCCCGTAGGTGGCTGAATCACAGCAGCATCATCCCCCACTCCCAGCTTCGTCTCTGGATGCAGAGGAGGAAAATCTTTCGTTAGATGATCAATGAGCGCAAACTCACCAAATGACGAGAGGGGATGCCCCTTCGGTTGCTCCTCCATTTACTCCGTAATGTATTCCATATGACTCTGATCTGTAATCCGTTCGCAATAATGGCAGCGAAGCGAAACAGGATTGTCAGAGAGTACCTCAAATTGAGGTTCTACGCGGTCATTATTTGTTATACACTTGGGGTTAACGCAACGTACTATCCCCGATATCGTTTCAGGCAAACGCACCTCGAGCTTCTCAACCACCTCAAAATTACGGATGATATTCAGTTTCGCATGCGGCGCAACCATTGCAATACGGTTGATTTCTTCTGCCTTAAAAAACTTATCGGCTATCTTGATGATTCCTTTCTTGCCCAAGCGCTGACTGTTAAGATTTACGCCAAACGTCATCTGGTTACTCAGTTTGCTTAGCCCTAAAATCTGGATCACCTTGAAGAGAGCGTCGGCAGGAATATGGTCTATTACAGTGCCATTCTCAATAGCACTTACTACACGATCTTTCTTATTGTTCATTTCCATTGACACCGTTATTTGAGGGTTAACTACTAACAATTTTCAGGCTTTTTGCCCAAGATGGTACTCATTATCGCCATACGTGTATAGACCCCGTTACGCGCCTGTTGAAAGTAATACGCCTTAGGATTATCGTCAACATCTGTTGAGATTTCGTTCACACGTGGCAGTGGATGCAACACCCGCAAATTCTCTTTTGTTCCTTGTAAAAGGGCGTTGCGCAGCACATATACGTTCTTTACCTTTTCATACTCCAAAGGATCAGAGAAACGCTCACGCTGCACACGCGTCATATAAAGAATATCAGCACTTGCAATGGTTTCTTCATTAAGAACTTCGTATTCTTTATATTCCAGCTTCTTATCCTTTAAGAACTTACGATACTCGTCTGGCAGACGCAATTCTGGTGGAGCTATAAAAACAAATTTTGCATTGAAAAGCGACATTGCCATCAGGAGCGAATGCACCGTTCGTCCGTACTTCAAATCGCCCACCATACATACAGTCTGATTCTCTAATGTTCCTTGTGTCTTTCGTATGGAGAAGAGGTCTAACAGGGTTTGTGTCGGGTGCTGATTGGCACCGTCCCCTGCATTGATAATGGGTACAGGCGACACTTCCGACGCGTAGCGCGCAGCACCTTCAATGGGGTGACGCATCACGATGAGATCCACGTAATTAGATACCGTCAGGATCGTATCCTTCAAACTTTCCCCTTTTGAGACACTGGAACTCGAGGCTTCTGCAAAGCCTAACACGCGTCCTCGTAACTGATTCACGGCACTTTCAAAGCTCAAGCGCGTACGCGTTGAGGGTTCAAAGAACAATGTCGCCACTACGTGACCTTCCAAAACCTTCTGACGTGGTTGCCGCGAATACAGCTCCGCCATATCTAGAATAGCAATGATTTCCTCTCGCGTCAAATCATTGATCGATACTAAACTTTTACCCTGCATAACCTCTTTATTTGCAATATTACTGTTTCACACTCCGTCGTTGCTAATACTCTCCTAGCACCTCAAATTGAGGCAACACGCTAAGCTCAGCGATTACCTGTGCGCCGCACGATTTTTTAAAACACGCCACCATCTGGCAACGTTCATTCCAATGTTCTGAAAGGACTTCGCCCTCATAACGTTTCAAAGTAGCATACACGTTATGTGTATCCTCATAACCGAATTCCATACGTATATGCACCATCACCTCTCGCCAGATCATTTCACAATGGGTCAGCGCATCGGTGGTAGCTGTTCGGTAAGCTTCTATCAGCCCCGACACACCTAATTTAATGCCGCCAAAATAACGCACCACTGCCACCAAGATATGCGTTAGTTCATTTGCTCGAAGCTCTCCTAAAATCGGACGTCCTGCTGTACCACTCGGCTCACCATCGTCATTAGCGCGATATACTGAAGCATCAAAACCCAAAAGATAGGCGTAACAACAATAGCGCGCGGCATGATGCTCTTTGCGAAGATTTTGTAAATGTTCCTGAATCGCAGCTAGCGTAGCTACTGGATAAGCATACGCAATGAAACGGCTTCCTTTCTCCTTATACAAGCCCTCTGCAGGAGCAGCAATAGTCCTATAGCGTGCCGTCATCTATGGCTGATCTAAGACTCCGAGAAGGAAAAGAGATAAAAAACAAAAAGGGAAAACCGACTGTAGATCGGCAAAAAAGCCCGCACTCCAACGCGTTGTAACCAACGGTCTTGCGGGTTATGCACATACCTCTTGCTTCTTGCAACAAAGTTGCGTCCCCCGTTTTTACTTCGTCAAAGGTAGTAAATTCTTGTACATACACATAGAGAACACACCTGCAAACAGAACAAGCGTAACAATTCCTTGCAACAACATTTTTTGCGCTCTAGATCGCCAAAACGCCTCTTACGAAAAAGTCCCCAGCAATGCCGAAGCACCACCGAGGACTCCACCCAACCACTAAACCTTAATTTCTTGATCTCGCGAAAAAGAGAGATTACTTCTTAACCGCCAAAATTGTCATAATGAATCATATCGGACTCTACCCCCAAATCGTACAACATCTTGTTGACAGCTGCCGTCATGGGCGGCGGACCACAGAGATAGTACTCAATATCTTCGGGCGCATCGTGCTTGCTAAGATACTCATTAAATATAACTTGGTGAATAAACCCTGTAGCCCCCGTCCAATTGTCTGATGGGAGCGGATCAGAGAGGGCTATCGTGAACTTAAAATTTGGGAATTCGCGTTCAATAGCCTCAAACTCATCTTCATAGAAGATCTCGCGACGTGAACGCGCCCCGTACCAGAATGTAACTTTGCGTCCAGTCTTCAAAGTCTTGAACAAATAGAAGATGTGCGAACGCATAGGAGCCATACCAGCGCCTCCTCCGATAAACATCATCTCGCGATCAGAGTTTTCTACGAGGAAGAACTCACCGTAGGGCCCCGCAATATTTACCTTATCGCCTGGCTTACGCGAAAAGATGTAACTGGAACACAACCCAGGATTAACCTTCATAAAACCACCATTAGCACGATCAAATGGCGGCGTAGCAATACGCACATTAAGCATAATGATCGTGTCTTCGGCAGGGTGATTTGCCATGGAATAGGCGCGATAGGTAGGTGTATCGTTCTGCATACGTAAATTCCAGAGCCCTAACTTATCCCAATC
>CAUVMY010000039.1:0-8712 GCA_963552845.1 uncultured Bacteroidia bacterium | reverse complement strand
AACATTGGAAATCATTGAGAAAGCCAGTACTTTCATACCACAGTGGTTAGCTACAATTACTTCGGGCACGGTAGACATCCCCACCGCATCTGCCCCTACAATACGATAGAAATTGTATTCGTGCGGCGTCTCAAAAGAAGGACCCGTAGTACCCAAATAGCACCCTTCGTGCAAAATTATTTTTTCCCGTAGCGCGGCAGTACGCGCCAATTCAATCAGCTCAGAAGCGTACGCCTGATGCATTGTAGGAAAACGTGGTCCAAGCGTATCGTCGTTAGGTCCAATCAGAGGGTTAGGCATCAGGTTGATGTGGTCGGTTATAAGCATAAGATCCCCTGCATGGAAGGCAGGATTTACTCCTCCACTTGCGTTGGTAAGTATTAAACGCTGCACACCAATAGCACGAAGTACCCTCACGTAAGAAGTTACCTCCTGCATATTGTAGCCCTCGTAGTAATGCCACCGACCGCGGAGAACAAGCACCCGCACCCCATTAATCCTACAATAAGCCAGTCGCCCTGCATGACCAGCAACAGATGAACCATGAAAGCCTGGAATTTCTTCATAAGCGACCTCTTGCTCTACTTCCGCTTGCTTCATGATACCATCTAACCCCGACCCTAGTACAAGTGCAAATTTAGGGGCTTCTGGGAGACGTTTACGCAGAAAATATGCGGCGCGCTCTTCAATTCTTTTCAAGCTCATTTTTCAAAATACGCTCTAATTTTTGCTCACTCCCCCACAACCAAACTATGTGAATGGGGATATAAAGAATTCGATGACTTAAATAGCTCTCAGGAGCAGCAAGCTCTCGTAACCGTGTCGCATCCTTTTCGGTAGTAATAATCCAACCTTCGTGGGTAACAATACGTTCTAGGAGCGTTATTTCACGACGCGTGAAACGATGGTGGTCGTTGTAGGTAAAGTAATCTCGTATTTCATGTAGGGTAGCGAGATATTCAAAAAACGAAGTAGGGTTGGCAATGCCAGCTAACCCATAAACATTGCCCTGCAAAGCACCATCTTCAAACAATTCTCCCATAAGAGTTCTAGGTTTGCCATAGCGAAGCCCAGAAAAGAGAACGGGTTGTTCGGGGCTACTTTGCAATTGTTTTGCAAGCCGTTCGCATTCGGTTACCGAAGCCTGAGTCGGCACATTGGTTACCACAATAGCATCAGCACAACGCGCACGGCACTTTAGATCTCGCAAACGCCCATAAGGCAACAAAAAATCGGTTGAAAATGGATTGTCAAACCGGGAGAGTAGAAGGTTTACTGACGAACGCAAACGCCTGTGTTGAAAAGCATCGTCAAGTATAATCAATCCACAATCTGGATATTCCTGCAAAATTTGTCGACACCCAGCCACACGATCCTCGCACACAACAACGCGACTCTCTGGCATACGGAGTTTAAGCTGGAGAGGTTCATCGCCCACCTCACGTGCTAACGAAGATGGTCGTACCACGCGAAACCCCCGTGTAGTACGACCATACCCTCTACTCAACATCACCGCACCACGGTGCGTACCCAAACGCTCCATGAGAGCTGCCACCATGGGAGATTTACCAGTACCGCCTATTGCTAAATTCCCTACGCAAATCGTTGGCACATCTGCCGTATAACTCTTAAAATATCCGTTATCGTACAGCCAATGCCGCACACGTAGCACGCCTCCGAAGACGTATGAAACTGCCTTACGAAGCCACGCAAACATACACCAACTAACGGATTTCGATCATATACGGCATCTCTGCACGTATACCTCGTTTCTTAAGCAAGCGTTCTATGTTCTCCACGAACTCCTGTTCGGGGTCAGAGATCCCGAAAAACTGTTTTGCAAGTTGCACTTTGGCGGTCAGGACGTTATTCAACATCCCATCGAAAAAAGATAATTCTTGCTTGGGGTAAACAGAGAGACGATAATTATCTGTAATATTCGCACGCTCAGCTGCTACAGCAATTGCACGATCTAGACCACCCAGCTCGTCGACTAACCCCAGACGCAATGCATCAAGACCGCTCCAAACGCGCCCTTGTCCGACCGAATCAACTGCTTCAGAAGTTTTTTTACGCCCTTCTGCCACTCGATCCAAAAAGATAGAATAGGTGTTCTCCACCGATTGTTGCATAAGTTCTTTTTCAAACTCATCCAGCGGACGCATAACAGAGCCAATATCGGAATGTGAATGCGTCTTAACCACTCGCGGGTATACAGACAATTTCTCGCGAAGCAGCTTACCATACGTCATATACATACCAAATACGCCAATAGAGCCCGTAAGCGTAAGCGGACTTGTCACAATGTAGTCTGCAGGTGCTGAAATATAGTATCCACCAGATGCTGCATAAGTACCCATTGAGACAATCAGAGGTTTTTTCTCACGCAAACGGGTAAGTTCGCGCCACATTACCTCCGAAGCAAAGGCACTTCCCCCAGGCGAATTAACTCGGAGTACCACCGCTTTAATGGTAGAATCTTTACGGAGTTGGGAGAAGATCTCGGCATAGGCATCGCCTCCTATTGCTGAGTCATCCTCATCACCATCGTTTATTTCACCCACTGCATAGACTAAGGCTATTTTCTTAGCAGAGAGATCCAACGACTCTTGTTGTTGCACATAATGCGAATAATCGTACAAAGAGACTGTACGCAACTTGTCGTCGATTTTGCGTCCCGTTTTGACAAGAAGAACCGAGTCCATCTGATCGGCATAATAGATCCCGTCCACCAAACCTACTTCTTGCGCTTGTTTGGGTAAAAAAGCTACACGCCCCTCGGCAAACATATTAAGTTCTTCTGTAGAAATCTGGCGTGCTGCTGAAACTGCGTTTATGGTATAATTCCACATCGAACTCAAGTAAGTCATGGTCTGCTCATGGTTGGCCATACTCATCTCGTTCTCCATAAAGGGTTCAACTGCCGATTTGTATTTTCCGTGACGAATAATCTGCGGTTCTATCCCCCACTTCGCCAAGGCATCCTTGAGGTAAAAATTCTGCGAGGCTAAGCCGAACCACATCATTTCCCCCATGGGGTGAATAAATACACTGTCAGCCACCGATGCCACATAGTATGGGAATTGCCCATAGCCTGAGCCGTATGCATAAACAAACTTGCCACTACTGCGAAAATCGGCTATGGCATCACGAATCTCTTGCGCAGTACTAATCGACATCTGTAGCCCATCGGCTCTAATCAGGATACCTTCGATCTTATCATCCGACTTCGCATGCTCAATAGCACGCAGTGCCGCATAGAGAGTGTTTTGTTCGGGAATCTTAAAACTTTTAAAGTTCAGGTAGGAAAGAGGATCTTTCACCACCTTATCAGTTATTGTTTTCGTCAAATCCACAGTCAGAACTGTGTGGGTATCAATGTCCTCTACACCTTCCAGTGCACCCATCACCCCAATCGTCGAAAAGACGAGAAATAGAGAAAACAATTGTACGAGCAGTATGCCTACAACAACGGCTAGGACTGTTCTAAAGAAAGACTTCATACCTTCTAAATATTTCGTATTGATCGATTACAGATGTAAAAATAGGCAAAAACAGAGACTCTGTTTTTTATACCTTGACAACAACCTCCGTATCCCCTACTTGTATCAGATCGCCTGCTCGCAATTTTGCGCGTTTCCGCAGCTCGGGTTTCCCATTGCGAAGGACTGCTCCCAGTACGACCAATTCCTGTGCATGTCCGCCATTCTTGGCTATACCAACATATTTTAGAAGGCGAATGAGCTCTATGTACTCTGTACCTTCGAGCGAGAACTCTATTCTAGGCATCGGCTGCTGTATGCTAATCCATACGGAAATGAGCCATCTCTTGGTTGAGGTCATTTACGTGCCCCACGATACTTTCGCTCTCGCTAGCCAACTGATCTGAAGAAGTAGCATTTACTTGCGCAGTACTACTGAGGTTATTCATTGCAACATCAATCTGTCCCATGGCGACGGTGATCTGATGGCTGTTAGTATTCATCTGCTCCATGTAGCCAATGATGCTCTCTAAAACCTTTTGCAATTGTTCGAGATCGGCGAGAGTCGTCTCCGAGACTTTTTGAGAATTCTTACGGAGTTCATTGATGCCACTTACAATCTCTGCACTTCTTTCGGCTAATACTCTTACCTCGGTTGCCACTACCGAAAAACCTCGTCCTGCTTCTCCTGCGCGAGCAGCTTCTACGGCAGCATTCAGCGCTAAAATGTTGGTTTGCGAGGCTATCTCTGCCAAGAGCATTTCACGACTCACTATTTCTTCCAGAGTCTGATTTGTTTCGTTAATACTAACCGTCAGATCCTTCAATGAGCTCTGTGCATTACGAACATCATTTGCCGTCTGATTTGCCATTTCCAGATTGTGTTGACTCACTTCAAGGACACTGGTACATTGCGCGAGTACTTCTTCGGTGGATGCTGCACTATTTTGTGCTGCATCGGCAATCGCTTGCGACGACGCATGAATATGCGTACTATTGGCATTCAACTCGTGGGTAGAAGAGGCTATGGCACGAATCACGCTTCGTAATTGCGACACCATACCATGAAAACTTTGCGCCATAAGTCCGAGTTCATCGTTGCGTTTTTCGTACCCTATAGGTTCTGTTATCAGATTACCATGAGCCAAATCGCCAAGTCGGTTCGCAATAAGATGAATAGGACGTAACAAACTACGCAGCAAGTAGAGTACTATCACAAACAGGACGATACAAAGTGCAGCACCAAGTAGCAATATCATTGCCATCTGCCGATACGCACGCTGTATGGCAACATTCTTATCGAAGTCTATACTGAGAAGGAGTGGTTTTTCGCACGTGCTCATGAAGAACGGAGAAATATAGCTTACATGATTCCCCTCTTCGTGAAGTATCCGTTCTTTAGCCAAAATGGCATCATGTTCGGCAGCGGAAAGCCGTTCCCAATCAAAAGTAGGAGGCGCATTAGCTTCGTCGGTGGTAGAGGCTAGTTTGCCAGTAGGCGAGTATAACGAAACTGTAGCTAAGCCCGCTAAGGCTTCCGTATTATTTACCCAAGCTGTTATACGCTCTAATTCAATATCTGCTGCGACAACTCCCACAAAGTTATTTCCTTTCAAAATGGGTTCGGCAAAAGAAAAAAGTAGCACATTTTTACGATCCAGAAGATCCAGATAGTATGCGTCACTAGCAAAAGCCTTTTTCGTGCGCTTAGGTTCAAAATACCATGTACCGATTTCTGGGTCAATGTGGGTATGGCTCGTATCGCTGAAATGCGCTTTCCCATCACGTCCCATAACAATATAGGGCAAAAAGCGCCCATAAAATCCACTTCCCTTCTCGCCGAGGTGGAGCGAGTCTTTCCCATCAAAACCATTAGGCTCATATACAAGTCCGATACCCGTCACAAATGGGTAATGAGGGAGCAAATTCTCTATCATCGACATAATTTGCGAGCGCGAAATTGCCACCTCTCCTGATAGGAGCTTTGCCGTTGCATGAGTAAATGAAACACTTTGTGCAAGATCACTCCCAATACGAGTTGTAAGATCGAGCGACGCTTCTTCTACCTGCTGTATCAGACGTTCGTATCCAGCTCGCTTCAATTGCTTGAAGGGTAAGAATGCCAAAACCAACATCACGAGTCCTGCACCACACCCTACCAACAGACTGATACGAAATAATATAGACCTATTTTTCATTGACCACTTAGCTGCTTCCACATAGTTAACACCCTACCTTGGGTTACGTTTCTCAGAATAAAAGGTTAGCAAAAATAATCACGACCAACGAGTCTAGCATAAAATGCAATTTATATCCATTGCGAATAAATTAACGATAGGCTCCGCTGCTAGCTTACTATGAGGGTGTCTAAATAAAGAAAGCTGGGAGCAAAAGGGGAATTTTTACTACAAACAATTTCCTTCGCTTTATAGTTATAGTGGAAAGGAACTTTAACAAGTAAGAGGAACAAAGATGGGCAAAACGGGTATTTTTTATGCAAGTAAAAGCGGAGTGACCGAGGCCTTCGCAAAACAGTTAGCGGAACAATTGGGAGCGGATTTGTACAACATGAAGAGCACAAACGTAGATGTTATAGCGGGTTACAACAACGTAATTCTGATGGCTTCGAGCTACTTTTTTGGCACCCTGATGGAAGACTGGGGAAGCAAGGTAAAACTTCTGCATACGGTAGATTTTAATGGAAAGAACGTAGCAATTGTTGGTGTAGGAAATCAGGAGCGTCACCCAGACAGCTTCTGTTCGGGAACAGCCGACTTCTACGACAAACTCCGTTTTAGTGGAGCACGTTTCGTGGGCGATGTGTGTGCCTGCGGGTATACATTTACCTTCTCACGTATGCAATATGGAGGACGTATGCTTGGTTTGTGTCTGGACAAAGCAGACCCAAAGGTTCAGGAGAAGATAGACGAGTGGCTGAAGGTTGTAAGACCTATATTCGCTAAATAATGGGAGTAATTAGGCTCGTCTGAGAGTTACTATTTTGCATAAGCGATACAATAAAGGCGGTGTACATAAAAACCACCGCCTTTATTATGACCTATTTTTGTCTATGCACCTACTCACGAGATTCTACCGAGGCGGACGCTCGAGATGTCTCCCAAATTTTTCTATCCGACGACGCGACCTCTCTGACGTTTTGTCACGATTTTGTCCGAATTCCCAACGAATTTTCAGCATTGCATATCCTGGCATAGAGCGATAAACGCGCTCAGCACGGAAAAGGTCGGAATAAGTAATATCAACCCACTCACGTGTATCAATATTCAAGAGGTTATTACCTACAAAGACGGCAGAGATGCCATACTTGATGTAATAGGAAAGCTCGGCATCCAATCCGAAGAGTTGTGGACTCTTATCACGATAAGCACTTAACGAATAACTACCACCGAGTTCGGCACGGAATGGAGCATAATCAAAGAGTAATTTTGCTCTGGCAGAAGCGTAGTAATCTATCGTTGTTGGATTATTGGCGATATCGTATTCGCGACGTTCGCCCTGTATAGCAAATTCCACATTAGAGAGCGAAGAATAGGTACTACGTGCTTCAAATTCAAGCTCTGGACCTTGTGTTACAGAACGTGATAAGGTGTTGTTATACAACAAATCGGCAGTTGCGTAGCGCCAATCGAGATCTAGCGACAGTGTCCAGATCCCTGCAAAGCGGTTAGCCCCTTCTATACTAAATTTCAGATTCTCACTATTAGAAATGCCGAATGGATTCGCAATGCTCAGCAGCCCTAGTTGATGTAACTGTGAAAAAGGCGACTCTTTTCTTGCATAGCGCGCACTAGCACTAAGCGAATAGGATTTCTCTGTGGGATCATAACGATAGCGTAGAGAAGTATTCAGATCGCGAGTAAAAAGGCGCGAATAATCATGGTTCTGCGCAATTGAACGATAGGTTTTCATTTGTATCCCGTATCGCAGACTGGTGGCTGTTTGTGGCACTACTTGCGAAGAGACCTCCGCACGCAACGACATGTCTGGTTGAATACGATAGCGGAAATAAAGCCTCGGTGTTAGATATAAGCCTGAAAGCTGCCGATTTATCTGCGGTTGTTTCGCAGTCTGAGACAGATACGAGCCAACCAATCCGGCAGACCATGTAAAATGTCTTTCATTATCAAAACGCCAATTGACACCCAGATCTGTCTTGTCTTGTGTAAACATCAGATCGGTGTTTATCTCTCCATCAAAGCTAGCTTGTACCGAAATCGGAGTCTCACTTTCGAAATACGAAGTCGCCCTGTTCCCAATGTGTGTATGTGCTAACCAAACCTTTAGGTCTTGCTTGTCCGACAACTTCAGACGAGTTCCCAATTCGTTGTTGTGGGTGCTAATATTTTGTTTTTCAATAAATTGTAGGAGATAACGTCCATCTTTATCTAGAAGAGCGAGTGGTAGATATAGATCGGAAGCATTCAAGTAAACAATGGGGCGTTTGGTCTCAGCGAGTGTATTGCTAGATAGGTAAAAGAGATGTTTGTTGGGCTTATAATAAGCTCCACCCTTTACATTCCATGTGAAAGGTCGTTTACTTTCTTCTACCACGGTGTTCGTAAGCTTTGATGCATAGTAGTCGTCATAAACGCTACGCGAATCGGAAGTTCCAAAATCTCCCATAACACCGCCCATGAGCATGAGTTTTTGCGTCAGATTATATGAGATTCCAAAGTTACCCAGTGCGTGCTGTACCTCATTACGTCGTGTGCTACCTGTAGAAAGGGAAGTACCCTGTTGCGAACCTAATACAAAGGTACGCCAGAGTTCTGTTTTGCCCTCATTCCCTCCCTTTGCCGCCATGGCTGCGACTGTAATCTTAAGCCTATTTTGCAGATGATAGTTATATAACAGATTTACCGCATGCGAGGTTGCCGTATAGGTATCACGCGGAGGCGTTACAATCGGGATTAACGACTCGTCAATACTGAAACGCGCTTGGAAACCTCCGTCTGGTGTCTGTAATCCACCTTGCATAGCAAGGTAGTCCATAATTGTAAAAGTGCTTTCTGCCACATTATTGGAAGCTATTAGTGCCGAGAACATATGATTTGTACCCATATAATAGGCTTGCGCGCGCCCTAGGTAGGCACATTTATAACCACCGCCTGCTTCTATTTTACCAAATACATTGCTCATCATCCCCTCTTTCACTCCCACGTCTATCACCGTTTTATCTACGTTGCGAAAACCTCGGAAAATATCATAC
>CAUVMY010000038.1:0-8953 GCA_963552845.1 uncultured Bacteroidia bacterium | reverse complement strand
ATACTATCAATTATCAACCTACTCATATCCTCCCCCTGATTGGTACTACCGAAGCCTCGCATAGCTCACTCGCATTCCGTTACTTTAATCGCGAGCATCTGTTTCAATTTCACCCGCCCATTGAAGAAGGGGCAGCTTTCTACACCGAAACCGAAGCCAACGCCATAACACAACACTACAAAAAAAATACCAACACCGTCAGCTATGCACAGCCACCTAAAAACGAATTTGAAGACCCCAAAGAAACATGGCCCAACAGACTTGAACCTAAATACTATTACACACCTGCTGGTATAACACAGAATACGGTAAAGCTCACACTTAATAACTATCTGAACCAAGACCTCGTTAATACAAAACGTCAGCACTTCCCTACCGAACAATCAACACTCCGCGTAGAACTCGAAGGCGATATATACATCCTGAACGGGGGGCGATGGCAATATGTAGGACACGAACCCAACACCCAACGCCAATTGCCACACCACATATCCTATCGCGAGCTAAAACTACAACGCGGACGAGTGATACTTGCACCTTGTTTCGAACCACAAACAACGCGCCTAAGTTTCGATTCTATCCGCGCAAGATCCATCAACGTCTACGTTACACCTGGAATTATCGAAAATGGTAAAGAAGGGAGCTTGTGGGGAGGGAATGGGCTCTTTAGCGACGAGCATTCGCGCGAGGGGTCAGTTCTCAACGCGTGGCGTTGGCTACCAGACACAATTAAAACACACTCGCTCGATTTCCTCTCTTTTGGTAGGCTATGGAAAAAAAATGGCAACGGCGGTGGGGGGTTAATACCCGATCCTGACCGACCCAAAGACCCACCATGGTGGACTGGGAAAAACAATTGGCAGTTGTCTGACGCGCTAACCCCCGTTACATTACTCAACCGTTACGGCGAACCGCTTGACCTTCAAGCGATGCGCCCGACTGCCACACCGTACCGTCTGTATAAAGAACCCCTGCAAAGCTCTTACAACGACGCGCCTCTGGTTTACAGTAGTGCTGTCTTTACGGTACATCTCTCGCCGTGTGTACACGCGCTTGCCGTCCCGCGCAAAGACGAACGCCATTCCCCAGAAGACACCGAATTTTACATTCGCAAACGTGCAAGAAATGCCTGCATCTCCACGGAATATTTGTATTTCTACGATGAATATACTAAGACTTACTACCCTTTATTCTATCTCTCGGGGATAACAGATCGCAACAGCTTCACAACGAATGCCAATGCCGATATAAAAGAATATTCGTCTGCCTATTTTCGCATGTTTGCCACTGCCATAGAAGGCGACCTTGAGGTCTGGAACGAAGAGGCTATTTTTGCCGCACTCTACGCAGACCCCTACCCCCCCGACGACGATAGCCGCATCGGGCAACAACGCATCAAGAAAATCTCGCTCGTATTGCGTAAGAACGAATGCAGAATAAAGAGCGTAAGAGTCGTACAATTCAATAAAGTCACGAGTTACTAGCGCTTACGCGCTTAATTACTACTTACTAGTTACTACTTACTATGCGACAACCGCTAGTAAATAGTAAATAAGTGCTTCGCTTCGCTCCGCACTAGTAATTAGTAATTAGTAATTAGTAACTATTTTTGTTATACAAAACCGAACAACAAAAATGCCACCCTCATATAACCACCGCGAAAACGACCTCGAAGCCATTCGCAAAGAGATCCACGCACTCCGCACCATGGTCACCGAAATACATGCCGCATTCGTAGGCGATACGTATCGCCCCGAATCTGGCTTTGTCTACCGTGTCGCACAACTAGAGGCACAAACACAAGAACTTAAAGAGAACCAACGGCGCACAAAATGGTACTTTGCAGGACTCTCTACTGCCTCCGCAGGAATTGCCACCATTCTACAACTATTGTTTTAGCGCTTGGCGCTAAAACAAATTACTACTTACTATATTACTAATTACTAGTGAAAAAGCAGCAACGCTCTCTAGTAGTAACTAGTAAGTAGTAACTGAGTAACTAACTAAACACCATGTTCTTCCCACTAACCCGCTCAGTCATCAATCAGTACTTTCCTCTTAACAACAGTTTTGAAGAGGACTTCTTTGCACGCTTCGAAGGCGCTGCCATCGGCACACCATTTACCTATCTTTTCGATATCGAGAAGATACGCTCCGCATACCCAACCTTCGACGCATGGATCAAAGCCGTAATGCAGAAAGCCCCCACAGGCACACCCTCTTTTGCCGAGGCTGCACAACGCTATATTGTCACAACGGCGTTTCAGAGCGCAATACCGATTCTGGACGTAGTCATCTCGAAAGGCGGAATGCTCGTCACCGACGGGCAGGGCATCGCACCCGCCTCAGCCCCTCGCGTAGAACGGCTACTGAAGCAAGTACAAGAGCAACGCCACCAAGCCTTTGAAATCCTCTACGTTATGCTCTCGCAACACGCACTCCGCACCCCCTTTGCAGAAATAGGCGGATGCCGTATTGCAGAATGGCAGACCACACTAATACAAGACCCTCACGATATCCGCACCCTTAGCGGCGATTATTACGACTTCTTTCGCCACTACCCCGTTCTGCAAACATGCCACGACTCGCTGACGGACGAAGGCATCCCCGCACCCCTCTTAACGCGCCTGGTAGCCCATATAGGTAACGAAGCCGCTGCACCCAAAGTAGAACAAACCCTCCTACGCATTCTACACAACCTAATGCTGTACATGATAGACGAACAGTTCTATTTCAACGAGCTCGCGCAACGCGACCACAAACCCAACTATCAGCGTTACCGCACCCTCATAGACGAGCTAAGGAACGTAATGCGACGAAACCTCGACACCTTCCCCGAATACGACCGCGCCACCGACCCCCTGCGCCTCCTCGGCAATACGCCCGAAAAACAAAAAACAAACTTCTTTGCAAATTACTAGTTACTAATTACTATTTACTAGCGGTTGGCGCGTAGTAAGTAGTAACTAGTAAGTAGTAACTAGTAAGTAGATGAAATGAACGAACTTTTCGCTGCCACACGCGGCATCCCCATTGTCTCAAAAAACGCCGTTCCACAAATAGAACGCTACGACGACGTACGCCTATCGCAAACCCCCACCATCTCACTGCCCACCCTACAAGGAAAAACACCACTCCGCGGGGCAGTAGCATGGGGCATGCACAACAACCTACCTGGGCAAATGATAGAACAGGTACGCCGCAACCCACTATTATCTGCTGCTATGGAATTCAAATCGCTACTCATGTGCGGAAACGGAATAATCCCCGTAAAACGAACACAAGACGGCGATAAATGGCACGAAGTCCCCTGCTACGAATACCCCGAGGTAAACGAATTCTTAGAAGAGAACGACATCAATGGCTGGTTCGCTGAACAATGCCTAGACCAAACCGTATTTAACAACGCCTTCTCTGCCATCGTTTACGATGCCTCGGTAAAGAAAATTACAGAACTCCACCATCTAGAAGCCTACTTCTCGCGTTGGGAAGAAGCTAACCCCACAACAGGCGAGGTAGAACACCACTTCTATTCCAACCAATGGGAGAACGGAACGCCTGCGGACGACGTGCTGGTATCGCGCGTACTGCCATCGCACTACACCACACGCGCACTACGCTATATAACAGGTATAGAAACCGACCCACGAAAACAATTTACACGCACCCCCGAGACCCGATTTATCGTCCCCGTACACCTCCCATCACTAGGCAGACCTTACTACTCGCGCGCGTGGTGGCAATCGTTGGCAGACTCGGGCTGGTTAGACTTCGTGCACGAAATCCCCGAATACAAACGTGCACTACTCAAGAACGCGACCGTACTCAAATACCACGTAAAACTACACTCCGATTTTTGGCGACTCTACTACACAAAAACAGGAGCAACCACCGACAAACAAAAACACGAAGCACAAGAAGCCTTCTTTGCCAATCTTGACAAATTCCTTTCCAATAACAAGAACTCTGGACTCTCTTTTGTCTCAGAACAGCTGCGCGACGGCAACTCGCAACAAGCGAGCATCAGCATTGAACCCATCAAGAACGAAACAGGAACAGGCGGCGAAATGCTAGCCGACCTCGAAGAGGTATCGAACATCCTCGCATACGGAATGGGCGTACACCCATCGCTCATAGGAGCATCCCCAGGTAAGAACAAAAGCATCAATGGTACAGAGGCACGCGAGCTCTTCATAATCAAACAGGGGTTACTCGCCCCCATACGCGAACGCCTATTGCGCCCCCTCTACGTTATCAAACGTTTCAACGGTTGGCCAGACGACCTCCATTTCCGTATCGCCAACCTCGAGCTCACCACCCTAGACGAGAACACAGGCGCAAAACGCGTCATCTCGCAACCAGCCCTTGATTAGCGCAGAGCGCTAATCAAATTACTAATTACTATTTACTAATTACTTCATTCGTCTTTTTATAGTAATTTGTATATGCGCGATAATCTTACACACCTCCACACAATCCGTGTAAATTGATTTGAATTCATCTTCTGATAAATAACCAGCAGTCCTCAATAATTCCAGCCAGTATTCCGTTTCAAGACCTTCCTTGTATGCGATTGTAATTTTTGTTAAGTAATCCTTGTCGGATTGCGCTCCGCAAGACTCTGCAATGTTCGCACCTATCGATGTGCCACTACGTAGTATTTGTTTAGACAACACGTATTCGTTCCGTTGCTCTGTTAATACCTTATAAAGATTGACCACACGTACTGCAAATGCAAAACTTTTTTCTGCTACCAAATTGCCGTCTCTCATCTTTCTTGCCTCCCATACAAAACTAGTAATTACCTATTACTAGTTACTACTTACTAGTTTCTAATTTCTAAGCGACAACAGCTAGTAAGTAGTAAATAGTAAATAGTAACTAAAATGCACAGCCACCTAACAAGAAGCAAAATAGCTAAGAACAACGAATTTTATACACAGTACGCCGACGTAGCCACCGAGATAGAACACTATCTGCAAGCTACTCCAGAGCTTTTTCGCGACAAATGTGTATACCTCCCCGCAGATTGTGCCCTCTACGCGCATTCCGCATTCTATCGTTATTTCAAGGCAAATTTTACCCGATTTGGGCTACGAAAGCTTATAGCAGTAGGGTACAATGCCCTAACCGACGAATGCGGCGCAAAACGCGGGTTCTGCTATACGCTCGAGAGACAAGTTCTAAGTAATGCGCCGAATGGCACAAGTAGGTACGAGGGAGGAGTGACGAGTGAGAACACACAGAGGGTAGGAGAGAGCCTTGCTTCCGCAAGGCTTTGAATTCTATGACTGAGCCAAATTCAATCGTGTAGGGGCGAAAGGTAGTGTCTGAAAAAGTGTGTAAGCTACTGTTTGCGTCATGACAAAAGCGAAAGGCTCTCACTTGCCATTTCGCGTTGTTTATGACGCAAACAGGCAATCTTCCAATCGCGAAAAATTACAATAGGATAAGCATAAGTCGTCATCGTCTTTTCCATGGCGACGTGTCCCAGTAGAAACAATACGGAATCGGCACTAGGCATAGCACTGCGCATGGCTAAAGTGCGTTTGTAAAAACGATTTAAGCGCTCTATCCAGTTGGTCGTATAAATCATCCGACGATACGCTTTAGGGTAGCTTAAATAGGTGAAATAAAGCGCATTTCGTGGATTATTGTACCGCTTGAAGCGCGGGTATTTCTTACTCCACCGTTCCACAAAAGTAAGAAACAAGTCGTACTGCGAAGCACTAGTAGCCGAATCTGAGTCAATGGCCAACACATCGTGGAACTCTTCCAGCAAGGCATTTACCTCCTTTCGGGGTACTAATGAACTCATTTCTCGCACTAAGTGTACCGTACAGAATTGGTGAGCCGCACTGGGGAAAGCGCCCATTACGGCATTTTCAATGCCTACGAGTGCATCGGAGACAAATAAGTCCACCTGCTCAACACCACGCTCCTGCAAACTTTTTAATTCCGTTTTCCAGTTCGTCGCTCCTTCCGTAGGATGGTTCACAATGCCCAACACTTCGCGTGTTCCATCGGGCAAGACCCCTAACATCGTGTAGTAGGCTTCGCGACTTACCTGCTCCTGACCGCGTGTGTTAACGTAGGTAGCATCGATATAAAGAACCAGATAGTGAGAAGATAATTTACGCGCTAACCACGCCTCTACCTCCTCCATAGATTCGCGTACCAAGTAGCTAACGTGCTGTTTACTATAGGTTCGCGAAAAGATTCTCTCGGCGATCTTTCCTATTTGCTCTGTTGTGAGTCCATTGGAATAGAGTTCGGTAAAGAGCTTTTCTCGTTCATCCTCTTCATCCCTGAGCACTGCTAAGAGGGTAGGATAAAACCCACCTTCGCGCGTACGTGGTACTTTAAGAGCAAACTCGAGCCCTTTATACCTAATACGGCGTGGGCGGAAGCCGTTAGCAGCCTCGTTCTGCTCTTCTTGCCAAAGTTTACGTTCTCCTTTCATCAGAGCATTCATGATCATGGAGAACAGCTCTTGGAGACCTTTCGGAGATCTCGTCATTTCGGCTATAAATTCCGAAATTTGATCCTGTGTAAGCTTCATCGTTCTTTAGTTTTTAGTTTTAACTTTTTCAAAGTTCTGAATTTTGAAGCTTACACACTTTTTTGGGACAGTATCGGGCGAAACCTGATTCGCCCAAAAATGCGCACCGCGCATTTTCTTGATCATATCGTTGTATGCGCGTTGCCAGCCTCGCCCGTAAAATACGCGCTGCGTATTTTCAGATAGCATTGCGGTTGTAGCGGCACGCCTCGCCCGCAGAATAGATATAGAGAATAATCACAATTCGTGTGCGACGCACACCAATGACAACAATGCCGCGAATAATCACAATACGTGTGCGCCACACACGGCGGGCGAATCAGGTTTCGCTCCTACAGAAAAAAGCCTCCTAGTACCTAAACAAAATAGCGGGCGAGAAGAAACCCCCTCGCCCGTACTATTACAGAACTACTAAAGAATTGTTATTCTCTAGTCTTTTTCTTTCATCTCCTCGTGCAACTGCGCCAATTCGGGGATGCTCCCCAACGTCGTATGCTGCTGCCCAAGGTTAATGTTCTGAATCTGACGCTGCATACTCTGCCCCTCCTTGCCGCCGTCCTCTTTCGTCTTCCGACTCTGCAAATCGGTAGCCTCTTGGTAAGTACGAGCATGCGACAACACAATGCGATGCGAATTCTTGTTGAACTCCAGCACTACAAAAGGCAATTTCTCATCTACGCTAGGCAACGTACCATCCTCCTTGCGCAGATTACGCCCCGTGGCATAGCCTTCGAGTCCGTACGGCAGCGCCACCGTGCCCCCCTTGTCAGACACCTCGAGTATCGTACCCTCGTGCGTAGTACCCGGTGCAAAAATCTGTTCAAATACCTCCCATGGGTTCTCCTCTACCTGCTTGTGCCCCAATGAAAGTTTCCGATTTTCTTTATCAACCCCCAAAACTACCACCTCCAGCGGCTCGCCAATCTTCGTAAACTGCTCTGGGTGCTTAATCTTCTTAGTCCACGACAAATCGCTAACATGCACCAAACCATCTATCCCCTCTTCCACCTCTACAAAGATGCCAAATGCCGTGAAGTTACGCACGTGTGCGACGTGTCGCGACCCTACAGGGTAACGCTGTTCGATTCCTTCCCACGGATCGGGTTTGAGTTGCTTGATGCCGAGGCTCATTTTGCGGGTTTCGCGATCCAGTGCCAAGATCTTAGCATCCACCTCGTCTCCCACCTTCAAGAACTCAGATGCCGACTTCAGACGCGGATTCCACGATATCTCGCTAACATGTACCAACCCCTCTACTCCAGGCGCAATCTCTACAAAAGCGCCGTAGTCGGTTACCAGCACAATCTTACCGTGTACGGTGTCGCCCTCCTTAAGATTGGGATCAAGCGAATCCCACGGATGTGGCGTAAGTTGTTTAATACCCAACGCAATACGCTTCTTTTCAGGGTCGTATTCCAGAATAACTACGTTCAGCTTCTGGTCAAGCTCTACGACTTCGCTGGGGTGATTGATGCGTCCCCACGCCAAGTCCGTAATATGTACCAAACCGTCCACACCACCAAGGTCTACAAACACACCGTAAGAGGTAATATTTTTTACCACGCCTTCGAGGACTTGACCTTTTTCGAGGTGTGAGATAATCTCGAGTCGTTGTTGTTCGAGTTCTGCCTCGATGAGTGCTTTGTGCGATACTACGATATTCTTGTGTTCATGGTTAATTTTCACGACCTTGAATTCCATTGTCTTATCTAGGAAGATGTCGTAGTCGCGAATCGGGCGGATATCGATTTGCGAACCAGGTAGGAAGGCTTCAATGCCAAACACATCAACAATCATCCCCCCTTTCGTGCGATACTTTATATATCCCTTCACAATCTCCTGATTCTCGTAGGCAGCCAACACCCGATCCCAAGCTTTCAACGTACGTGCCTTCCTATGGCTCAGGATGAGTTGTCCGTGTGCATCTTCTTGGTTTTCTACGTACACTTCAACCTTGTCGCCCACGGCGAGTTCGGGCATATACCGGAACTCATTGATTGATACGATTCCTTCGGACTTAAACCCAACATTTATAATTACTTCGCGTTTATTGAGTCCCACGACGGTACCTTCTGTCACCTCGTTCTCGGCGATAGAAGCTAGGCTATTCTCGTAGCTTGTTAGGTCGTGTTCTTTTTGGGCGGCTGGGGTGTTATTCTCGAACTCGTCCCAATTCATCGTAGCGTCGCCCGTAGTGGGTACAGCCGCGATAGTCTTCTTTTGTTTTTCACTCATCTCTTTCTTTTGAACTTCAATTTACTTAGTTCGACGTTATTTATTGTGGCGCAGATAGGCGCGCCGTTGCCTCGCATTTGGTTATATGCCAAACTTTCGTACTTTTGTCGTACAAAAGTACATGTTTTTATGATAATCGCTATTTATGATTTGTAG
>CAUVMY010000037.1:0-9105 GCA_963552845.1 uncultured Bacteroidia bacterium | reverse complement strand
GCGCACCCTCCGCTTCCTGAACAAAATTATAACGTTACCGATGGAGGTACAACGACAACAAATATTAGCCTACTTTGCACGACACCGCATCGGTATGCAACAGGTTGACGATATGACCATTTTAGGAGTCTCGCTAAATAGAACCCCTTCCCTTTCTAGAGAAAACAAAACGATATGACCATAGACACTGGAAAAAAAACCATACGCCTGCAAGTACAAAAACAAATGTTTGCAGTTCTGGTAGGGATTCTTTTTGCGGTTTGTTATTTCCCCGCACCACTTAATTTTTTAGATACTTACCTCTTCTCGCACTACCTCGTATCATCTTCTTTCATAGTGCTCTATATTCTCTATCAGCTCTATTTTTGGGTACGCGATCTGAGTTATCTGTTTGCTAGTGACGAGGTACTAGAAGGCATGCTCTGTATACGGTATTTCCGTATTCTTCCCATGGTCAATGCCAAACGTGCCATAGAGCTCCCGCAGCACGAGCTTCTTCGCTACGAGGTCGAAAAGCGCTGGTATGGACTTCGTAGCTATGTGCGAATTTGGCAGCAACAGGGAAGCGAACTTTATGTCTTCCCTGCTTTCTCAATCTCGCTCCTCCGCAAACAAGAAAAGCAGAACCTATTCGCTCTCTTAGAAAAATATCAGACCCAAAAATGATAGACTGGCAACATACGAAAGAATTGCTCGCGCTTTCTATGATCAGTGGCGTAGGCCCCGTTCTGGCACGCCAACTTTTAGCGTATTACAAATCGGGCGAGGTTATTTTTAGTCGTTCCGTAGAAGATTTAATGGCAGTCCCCAATATTGGAGCAGTGGTGGCAAAAAAAATAGTTGAGGCGCACACACTCGAAAAAGCGGAACAAGAACTAGAATTATTGGAAAAGCGGAATATCGTACCGCTTCTTTTTGATTCCGTAGAATACCCCTCTTTGCTACGCGACATCCCCAGTGCTCCGCTGGTGCTCTTTTATCGGGGCAATCGGCAAGCGTTGGAACGTTTAGGGAAACGCACTCTCAGCATTGTGGGTACGCGAAAAGCTACCGCCTACGGGCGCGAATTTGTACAAACGTTAGTGAGCGAGCTTAAGGAGTATTCCTCCGATATTACCATAGTGAGCGGACTCGCACACGGCATAGATGCCGAAGCACATCGCGCAGCATTACAACATGAGCTAACCACCATCGGCGTATTGGGGCACGGTTTTTCCTATCTCTATCCGTCTAATCATGTACAGATAGCTGAGCAAATGTTGGAGAAAGGGGGGCTACTCACCGAATACGTATGCGAGACTGCCCCCGATGCCTACAATTTCCTGCAGCGCAACCGTATCATTGCTGGGATATCTGCTGCAACAGTAGTTGTGGAAAGCCCCATTCAGGGCGGTGCATTGGGAACGGCAAACTATTGCTTGGAGTACAACCGTCATCTTTTTGCCGTACCAGGAACTGTGGGACGAACCATGAGCCAAGGGTGTAATCGGCTTATTGCACGCCATAAAGCGACACTCATAGAATCGGCAGATGATATTGCCTCTATGCTGAAATGGGATAAGAAGACAAGCGCCACACCGCCCTCCACATTATTTCTTCCAACGAAAGAGGAAGAACTCATCCTGTCTGTAATTGGCTCAGGAAACCCTAAGAGCTTTGACGAGATTGTTATCGAGGCACAGCTCCCCATCAATCAGCTTCAGATGCTGTTATTTCAGTTGGAATTTGCTGGGCAGATTAGACAACTTCCAGGACGCCTCTACGAACGCACGCATTAAAAAATAGTGTGCATACGCAACATTTTTAACCCTCAATCGTATATTGTTTGTGTCTTTTTACGAGAGAAGCATTAACATTTTAATATAGAGATGATCCGCAAGTTGTTTTTAGGCGCAGCCGTAGTGCTCGCCATTGCATTTACGAGCTGTAATAACAGCGAAAATGCACAATCGCAGACACAAACTGCAACAGAAGAAGCGACCAATGCTATTGAAGAAGGAGCTCCTATTATTGCAACCGAGCTGACAGGGACGTTTGAAGGAACTATCCCAGGAGCCGACAATGGGGGCTGCAAGTACACAGTAGAATTTGGCTCAGATGGTAGCTGCACGCTGACGCGTAGTTATCAAAAAGAAGGTGTAGAGCCCGAGACAATAACAGGTACATTCGAGTACAACATTGCAAATATGCCGCACGTTGTATGCAAATTTGAAAAGGATGCGCCTGTATGTTTCGTACGCGATTCGAACGATGAGCTCTTGATGGTAGACGAGCAAGGCAATGCTCCTGAGTATCGTCAGGATTATATCCTCAAACGCGTAGTAGCTCAGTAATTGTAACAACTAGCATTGTCAATGACGAGGCTCGGAAATATCCGAGCCTCATTTTTTTTATAAAAACGGCTGCGATCAAATTTTACGTAACTTTCGGTCTTTATAGCGGTGGGAATTACTATGTCTGAAGAGAAAAAAGAGAATAAGGGGAAAAAAACAACAGAGAAGAAAGGGAAAGTAGATGAGCGCGCCATTCTATTAGTTGGCCTGTTTGTACTACTAATGACCCTGTTTCTATTCCTTGCCATGCTTTCACACCTCTTTGCTTGGTCGACAGATCAAAGCTTGGAGTGGGCTAACATTTTTCACCCAAAAGAACTTGAGACGGCAAACCTACTAGGACCTGCAGGTGCAACAATAGCCTCCTGTCTTATTACACACGGCTTTGGGCTGGCAGCGTTCCTAATTCCCCTCTTACTCTTCATGTACGGTCTGCGTATACTCCGCGTTCGTTTCTCTCGTTGGCCTAAACGTCAGCTTCTGCTGATTTTTGGAACTGTGCTTGGTTCTGTATTACTCGGCTACTTATTCCGAGGCACGTGGGGAGTATTAGGTTATGGCTTTGGCGGGAAGTTTGGTTACTTCGTATCGAGCTGGCTCATAGATTTCATGAGCTATGTAGGGGCAGGTTTGTTTCTTCTCTTCGTCACTGTAGCATACCTTGTATGGTTTCGCCCTAAGCTCACTCACAAGTTTCTAGGCTTGCTACAACTCTCAGGAAAAGGTGTTATTGAACATACCAAGGTGATGCTCGGACGCACACACCCTGTAGATACAATACAATTTGACACTCCCAACAACGAAAATAACAAGGGCGGTACTGCAACTACATCAGCGGATGGGGAGTCTTTTGCTCCTCAAAAAACAGAGAATTCTGAAATAACAGAAGATGAAGGCAAGGGATTGACAGAAGACCTTGAGCCCCAATCTGAGGCGACAACGCCTCCTTTTCAGATAGTACGCCCTGGACTAGAAGAGGAGGAAATTGCAGAGCCTCAGGCGGGAAATACGGAGGGAGCTGCACTCGAAGTGGTACGTAACGAGAGCGAGGAGGGCGATGTGCACCATTTTACCATAGATGAACCCTACGACCCTACGCTAGATTTACCGCGCTATCAAATGCCGCCCTTATCGCTCCTAGAGGAATACGACGATGGGAAACAGGAAGTATCGCAGGAGGAGCTTGAGGCAAACAACAAGATAATAACGGATGCTTTCCTAGAGTTCGGTATCACCATCAAGAGTATACGCGCCACGGTAGGTCCCACCGTAACGCTCTACGAGATAATTCCTGGCGCGGGCGTAAAAGTGACCAAAATAGAAAGCTTAGAGAAGGATTTGGCACTGCGTCTCTTGGTATTAGGTGTGCGTATTTTTATGCGGCCTGGCGCTATTGGTATAGAGGTTCCCAACAAGCATCGGGCGATGGTTTCAATGCTGTCTATGCTACGCTCTCGGAAATTCCAAGAGGATGGTGGCGTTCTACCGCTTGCACTCGGTAAAACGGTGTCGGGCGAACCTTTTGTGGTAGATTTGGAAAAGATGCCGCACCTTCTGGTAGCAGGGGCAACAGGGCAAGGGAAGTCGGTCGGATTAAACGTAATTATAGCCTCCATTTTGTACAAGAAGCATCCTGCACAGGTGAAACTGGTGATGGTAGATCCGAAGAAGGTGGAGTTCTCGCCGTATGCGAAAATAGAGAAACACTTCTTGGCGAAATTGCCTGAAGCCGAGGAGGCTATCATAACAGATTCGGAGAAGGTGATCTACACACTGAATTCGTTGGTGCAGGAGATGGAATCGCGCCTTGCATTGCTAAAAGATGCACAGGTTCGTAAAATCTCCGAGTATAATGAAAAGTTTACGGCGCGCCGCCTGAATCCTGCAAATGGGCATAGCTACATGCCTCGTATTGTGGTGATAATAGACGAGTTTGCCGACCTTATGATGACTTCAAGCAACGATGTTGTTCCACCTCTTATGCGTCTCGCCCAAGTAGGGCGCGCTGCAGGAATTCATCTCATCATGGCAACGCAACGTCCTACAACCGATGTGTTGGTCGGAAAAATCAAGGCGAATATTCCTGCTCGTATCGCTTTCCGGGTCGTATCTGGAATCGATTCGCGCACTATTCTAGAGATGCAAGGTGCCGAAAAGCTTATCGGTAATGGCGATATGTTGGTGCGCGTAGATAGCTTGAATGTGGAACGGGTGCAGTGTGCTTTTCTTGACACAAAAGAGGTGGCTCGCATCACAGATTTCATTAGTGAGCAGCAAGGCTATCACTCTGCTTGGTTGCTTCCCGAACCAGAGCAGCCCGAGGGAGATACACTGGAAGGATATGATGAAGGCGAACTAGACCCTCTCTTTGAGGAAGTGAAGGGATACGTAGTAAGTATACAACGTTGTTCGATCTCTGATATCCAACGAAAGTTTAGTATTGGTTTTACACGAGCAGGACGGGTTGTGGATCAACTAGAACGCGCTCATGTAGTAGGACCACGGAATGGTACAAAAGAGCGTGAAGTGCTAATGGTTTAGCCGTATCCGTTTGTAAAATACCATTGCTACACTTCTCCGTTTTTCGGTATCTATTAAGGGTAAAAATCCGCAACTGAACAATAAGTATTATCAGCAATTCACAAACACCAATACAGAAAGAACATCCACACCCAACCACTTGCACAAACTTTTTTGGGGTGTTGTAGTAGCGTTTATGTAAAATCTTCTGAATAAATCTCAACTCTCAGACACAAAAAAGGCGCACTGCCTTTGAAGTGCGCCTTAAATTTTAAGCAAGCTAACGCAACGCGTTACTTCTTTTCAAACTTCTTACGAATGGCTTTGGGTACAGCATTCTTGTTGATCATAATATTCATAGTCTTGTAGCGCACAAACGCCTCAGAAGCATAGAAGTACCCCTCATAAATTCCTTCAGCTGTCCAGCTGTTTTTTACCTTATAGTATTTGTTACCATTTTGGTCTTTGGCTATGCCAACGATGACCATACCATGATCATCGGTTGTTTCCCAGTTGTCAAAAGCTTTTTGACGCATCTCTTGGGTTACTTTAAGCTCGGGTACAGGCTCATTAATTTCTTTCAACATCTTAGCGCGCTCCTCCTTCGAAAGCGAAGACCATTTCAGTGCTTCCATGCCAGCCACCTCGTCAGTGGTCTTTATGGGAATAATTGCCACGCCTTTTTTCCACATAAAGCCTTTCTCACTAACATCGCTGCCCCAAGCAACGGAATAGCCATTGTTCAGCGCATTATCAATAATCTCGATCAACTCATCGAGTGGAACGTTCATGTTCATACCTCTGCGCCAGTTATCCTGAATTTCCAGAATAAAGGGTTCGTAGAAAGGATGATGCGTATAGGAGGTATAGAATTCGTAATCGTCGTATCTCAGCCCTAGACTCTCGCCAAAGCTCTTTGGAGTATAGTTCTTGCCCTTGTAAGTAAAATTAGCAGGGATTTTGCCTAAGTATGCGTCAAGAACACCATCGTATCCGTTTAGCCAAGCAGTAGAAAGACGGCGATTTCCATTTTTATTCACAGCATCCACGTAAGCACGAAGTATGTTGTCTAACTCACCATGTGTATGGTTATCCTCGCCGTATTCGAGCCCCTTGTAAACCTCTTCGGGCACTGCACCGTACTTTTTTAATACCTGTAGCACATCGCCAAACGAGCCGCCTGCGGCAAATTCCATCGTACCGTGGTAGCGGACATAGGCTTCCGCCTTGTCGTGATAATTGTGATAGACTACGAACATCTCGGAAAGGTCATACTCGCCTTTGTTCATACGCAAGAGCTCTGCTTCAAAGAAACTGAGAGCCGAGAAACTCCAACAGGTTCCTGAACGGTGCTGATCTTTTACCGAGGTTTGTGGTACAGTTACCACATCGGTAAAGTGGAAGCCAGTGCTATCCTTTTTCTCATCCTGTGCAGCTGCGTATTGAAAGGTAAACGCAAAAGTAGCTGCTAGCATCAATGCTGCAAATCTTTTCATTATGTCGTGATTTTTTACAGTATTTGGTGGAGCATGGAACTCCTGTTTTAGTGTCTTTTAGATTAAAAAATAGAAAGCAGATTGCCTCGCTATCTACAAGTAAGTTCGTGTTGTGCCGCGTATTGCTGTGCACGCACCAAGTCGTCAGGCGTATCAACCGAAATTCCTTCATCTGGGACGGTTACTGTCTGGATAGCAAGCCCGTGATAGAGCCAGCCTAGTTGTTCAAGTCCCTCGCACTGCTCAAGAAGCGAATAAGGGAGCTTGCCTATGCGTGTACGAAGCATCTCGGCGCGGAAGGCGTAAACGCCAATATGCTTTAAGTAGGGGTAGTGAACTGCGTTTCGTTCGTAAGGGATAACACTCCGACTGAAATAGAGCGCACGCCCCGTGAACCCCACCACTACTTTAGGCCAGTTCGGGTTATTTACATCGTCTCCTACCTTGAACGGGCGCACAAGCGTTGCAATATCGATAGAAGCATCAGCAAACACTTCAACTAGCTGTTGCAAATAGGTAGGATTCACAAATGGCTCATCGCCCTGTACATTGACAACGACCTCAAACGTCTCCCCCGTCTGAGATTCTAGCTTTTGCAATGCCTCTGTACAGCGGCTCGTACCGCTTGTATGGTCACCACGAGTTAGTATTACCTCGCCACCAAAATTTTCTACCGCAGTAGCAATACGATTATCATCTGTGGCAACTACGGCACGTCCCAAAGCTTTTGCACTACGCCGCCAAACCCACTCTATCATGGGATGTCCTTCTATTAGGCATAAGGGTTTGCCTTCTAAACGCGACGAAGCGTAACGGGCTGGTATTATGGCAAGAGTTTTCATCTATAGAAACAAAAAAAATGGCGATGCGCCTTAACGCATCGCCACCAATACGAACCTATTACTTCAATTTCTTTGCCAACTGTTGCAGCATATCGCGCGTCATGCTCTCCAGGTCCCACTTAGGCTTCCAACCCCACTCGGCACGAGCACAGCTGTCGTCCAGAGAATTGGGCCACGAACGTGCTATTGCCTCACGTACGGGGTCTACTTGGTAACGCATCTTGAAGCTAGGCACTTCTTTCTGTATTGCAGCATAGATGTGCTCAGGAGCAAAACTCATCGAAGCAACGTTGAAACTGTTGCGATGCTGTAATTTAGACGGATCAGCCTCCATAAGTTGAACTATTGCATCTAGCGCATCGGGCATGTACATCATATCCATGTACACTCCCTGTGGTATTGGACATACAAACTCCTCGCCTTTTACTGCGGCGTAGTATATTTCTACAGCATAATCGGTTGTACCGCCGCCAGGCAGCGTTACATAGCTAATAATGCCTGGGAAGCGCACACTGCGAGTATCTACACCAAAGCGGGTATGATAGTAGTCGCTAAGCAACTCGCCCGAAACCTTGCAAACCCCATACATGGTATTGGGGCGCATTATAGTGTCCTGCGGAGTTTTGTCTTTGGGTGTATTGTTCCCAAAAGCTCCTATCGAGCTCGGAGTAAAGACAGCACATCCCAATTCTTTTGCCACATTGAGGGTGTTCAGCAAAGCCCCCATATTGAGTTGCCAAGCAAATTCGGGACGCTGCTCGCCTAGGGCAGAGAGAAGAGCCACGAGGTTAAAAATAGTATCAACCTTGTATTTTCTGGCAAGCTCAGCTATAGCCGATGCATTAGTGGCATCGAGATTCTCGAACGGGCCTGCAGCGGCAAGTGCGGGACTCGCCTTGAGGTCAGTCGCTATAACATTATCACTGCCGTACACTTTGCGCAAATGTGGCACAAGCTCCGACCCGATCTGCCCTCCTGCTCCTAGTACCAAGATCCGTTTCATCGTCTTCTTATTTAACTTTTACAAGAATTTCTCTCGCACAAAGATACACAATAAGGAATTACGCAAGACGCAATAAAAGTACTGCTGCAATACATACGCAACACACTCCAACATCTACACAAAAGAGCGCAAAACCTTGCGCCCTTTTAGTGAACATTCTTTGCTAAAAGAATGATAGACGATTCTCTTTACGAACTTCCTAGAAAAGGTGCATCACGTCCTCGCGGAACAAGACGTAAGCAAAAAAGCACAGATAGAGGAGCATCATCATTATCCCCTCGTGTTTCTCTACCTGCCAGCCTTTACCGATCACTATGAAAAGCAACAGGGCAAATACACCAGCAACAAGGAACAAACTATCTACCGACATATATTCGTAAGCAGCCACGTTGCCCAAAATTGCCACTATACCAAGTACAAGCACAATGTTCAGGCATGAGGACAATACGAGATCGTTGTGCAATCCCGTACGGAGTGCTACGTTCTTTCGGCTTTGGAACGCCATAGTTACCTCTGGAAGCGCGGTAATAATGGCAATGGCAAGTATTCCGACTTTGTCGGCAGGCACTGCCCAAAAATACATAAGATCGACAGCCCCAGCGACTGCCAGCCATCCTGCAATCGGGATGATGACTAAACCAATTACAATTGTTAATACAGCCTGTTTCTTGGAAACTACGAGCGCTACTGTCTCTCTCTCTGCCTCTTCGGCTAAGTTCGGAGAAGGCGTAAGCATAAAGACAATAGGCAGCATAAGCATTAAAATCAACCCATCGCCACGAGACAGGAGATCTACTGCTTCGCCTTGTAATAGGGTGTCAGAGGTTAAAAAAAAGAACAATGTTGCAATGAGCAGCAGGAGACCCACATTTCTTATTTCTCCTTTCTGCACGTTGAAAACAACGGGAGTT
>CAUVMY010000036.1:0-9111 GCA_963552845.1 uncultured Bacteroidia bacterium | reverse complement strand
ATGTTACTGTATACAGCCTTCGTACTCTTGCTATGGATGCTTCCGAACACGTACAAAGAGACTTGAAGAAAATTGTGCGCAATGACCGTATTGCCAGTTTCCAGATCGAGGGGCTTGAAGAAATTCTCAGAAAGGCAGATGTCGACATTGACATGCGTGCTGTGGTTTTCAATGAGAAAGGCGAGGAGGCAGAAACAAACTCAGGGATGGCGCTTGCGATAAGTTATATTTTGGGAGGACTCATTTATGGTTTAATTGCTGCTTCGGGGGGCATGGTCATGAGCGGGGTAATCGAGGAGAAGAACAATCGTATTGTAGAAGTCCTTGTCTCGAGTGTTCGCTCTTTTGACCTGATGATGGGGAAGATTCTCGGAGTTGCTTCGGTATTTCTTATACAAATCGTTTTGTGGATTGTTGTTACTCTTGTGCTTGTCTCTGTAGCGGGCAGTTTGTTAAACATGGGAGCTGGCGAGGTGACTCAAATGGCCTCGTCTATGAGTTCTTTGGATGCAACGGGAACAGGTGCTGGACTTTTAGCAAAGTTCGATGCCAATGGCTCTTTGCAAGAGATCTTGAAACCCTTACAAAGCATCAATTTCTCTCAATTGATAGTGGTATTCCTTTTTTTCTTTTTCGGTGGGTATTTTCTCTATTCTGCCATGTATGCGGCTATTGGTTCTGCTGTAGAAGAAGCCTCGGATGCGCAGCAGCTCCTCCTACCCGTCACCATCCCGTTGCTTATAGGTTTCCTTGTACTGATAAATATTGGGCGCTCGCCCGATAGTACCTTAGGGTTCTGGTTTTCAATGATACCGCTCACCTCGCCCATTATAATGCCTGCACGAGTAGCATACGGTGTAGATACTTGGGAGATTCTCTTGTCGGGAGCAATTCTTTTGGTAACGTTTGTCTTCGTTACGTGGCTTGCGGCGCGTATCTATCGTCACGGAATCCTCCAGTATGGTAGGAAGTTTGGTTGGAAGGACATCGCTAAGTGGATGAGGCGTTAGCCCAATACTGTCTGATTGTCAATTTATTAGTCTCTGATTAACAGTATTGTAATGGAGTGATTTGAAATATTTTTGTGTTGCACAATAACGAAAAGGAACAGGACAACATCGTTGGAATAAGTTAAATTAAAAGTTGTGCATCTGAGTTGAATATGGGTGCAAAACAATATGTTTATTCTTATAGGGTGCAGCTCTGGAATGTATATCATTACTCCAAGCGTGCTCTAAGCTAGAGCGGGTTGCATTGTTTGCGTAATTGTGTAATTGTATAAAACTATTTATCTTTGCAGCCTAATTGAGTGGAAGGCGCTGTGTGCGCAACGAGCAAGTGTAACGAGAGATGGAGCAGTTAATTAAGATCGCCGAACAGGCGTGTGCACAGAATGTGCCTACGTTCCCAAAGTTTAAGAGTGGGGACACTATCACCGTGTCGTACAAGATTAAAGAAGGAAACAAGGAACGTATCCAGCAATATAAGGGCGTAGTGATCCAAGTTCGGGGTATCGGTATGAATAAACGTTTTACCGTTCGCAAGATTTCCAGCAACATTGGAGTAGAGCGTATTTTCCCTATGAACTCTCCCTTCATTGAGAAGATTGAGGTGAATAAGGTTGGAAAAGTGCGCAGAGCACGTATCTACTATTTCCGCAAGCTCACGGGAAAGCGTGCTAACATCCGTGAAAAGATGACACGCAACGTGGCAGCTGAAGCTAAATAAAAAGCGAAAAACTGTTTATTTCAAGAATAAGTATTAACTTTGTGTCGTTAAAAGTAGAGGGGCTCCGTAGCATAACTGAATAGTGCACTTGACTACGGATCAAGAGGTTCCAGGTTTGAATCCTGGCGGAGTCACGGAAAGAGGAGAGGTACAGTTTGTGCTTCTCTTCTTTTTTTATCTGTAGCTGTTTGTGTATACATCGAGGTGTATCTACCTCTTATGTGGCAGAAAATATGCTGAACTCGTTCACTGTGAAATTTTGTATTACCTTTGCTGCTGTGGAAAAGAAGGTGGGGGCATTGGCCCCTTTTTTTGTAGGATGCGTGTGGATTTATCTAAGTTGGCTACTTGGCTTGCAGAATACCAAGCTATCCCAGGTCTTTTTGTCGTAGATATGCGACTCGAAGACAATGGGGATACTTTGGTGCTCGAAGCAGATTGCGACTCGAATATCTCCTCTGACCAGTGCGGAGCACTCTCGGCTTACATCTCCGAGAAACTCGATGCTGAGGGGTACGATGTCGCTCTTATGGTATCCTCCCCAGGATTGACCACACCATTGCGCCACATCCGTCAGTTCCAGAAAAATCTCGGGGAAACTGTAATCGTGAAAGAAGGGAATGAAAAGTGGGAAGGTCAAATTGTTGCGGTATCGCCAGAAGGGTTTACGCTAGAATTCGAGCATAAAGAACGACAAGAAGGAAAGAAACGCCCTGTTTTAGTCCGCCGTTCAAAAGAGTTCCTATTCTCAGGAACACAGGATGTTACAATAAAATTGGGAAAAAGATAGAGTCACATGAAGAGCTTGGATTTAATCCAGTCGTTTGCCGAATTTAAAGATCAAAAAAATATAGACCGAGAAACGATGAAGACTATCCTTGAGGATGTCTTCCGTGCTGTTCTGGTCAAAAACTATGGTTCTGACGATAACTACGATATTATCATCAATGTCGATAAGGGAGACTTCGAGATCTATCGTATCCTAGAGGTCGTTGCCGATAATGAGGTAGTAGATGAGAACCGACAGATCGCGCTCTCTAGAGCACGCCTTGCCGCCGATGATTATGAAATTGGCGAAGAATATACTGAAGAAATAAAGTTTGAGCAATTTGCTCGACGAAACATACTCGCAATACGCCAAAACCTAGCGTCGCGAATCTCCGAAATGGAGCGTAGTAATCTTTACGAGCGTTACCGAAAGCGTGTCGGACTACTCGTATCTGCTGAAGTATACCAAATCCGTAAGCGT
Source organism: uncultured Bacteroidia bacterium (assembly GCA_963552845.1). Lineage (GTDB taxonomy): Bacteria > Bacteroidota > Bacteroidia > Bacteroidales > CAJPTX01 > Bacteroides_D. Next base: position 6,134 of record CAUVMY010000036.1, on the reverse strand, counting down.
GAAATTGTGCTACGAGACGAGGAAGATAATGAGCTAATACTCCCCAAAACGGAACAGATACCTTCAGACTTCTACCGAAAAGGCGATACGATACGTGCAGTGGTAGAGCGAGTTGATATAGGCAGGAGTGCGCCTTTAGTCTTCGTTTCTCGCACATCGCCACGCTTCCTAGAGTGTCTTATGGAGTTAGAAGTTCCCGAGATTTTCGACGGACTGATAACTATCAAAAAAGTGGTGCGCATCCCAGGGGAACGAGCGAAGGTCGCAGTGGAATCCTATGATGACAGAGTGGATCCCGTAGGTGCATGCGTAGGTATGCGTGGTTCACGTATACATGGAATTGTTAAGGAACTTCGCAACGAGAATATAGATGTGATTAGTTATACCACCAATGCCTCTCTCTATGTGACGCGTGCGCTAAGTCCTGCAAAGCTGACGAGTTTGGAGATTAACGAGGAAACGCACACAGCAGAGGTATACTTACAGCCAGAGGAGGTCTCTCTTGCTATCGGGAAGAATGGTTACAACATCCGTTTAGCGAGTGAATTGACAGGATACAAGATAGATGTTTTCCGAGATGCTGACTCTGAGCAGGAAGACGATTATAACCTCGAAGAGTTCGCTGATGAAATTGAACCTTGGATAATTGATGTCCTTAAGAGCGTTGGGTGCGACACAGCGCGAAGCGTCCTAAAGATGTCACCCGAGTTTCTCGTGCAGCGAACAGATCTAGAGGAGGAAACTATCAATGAGGTGTTGCAAATCCTTCAAAGAGAGTTCGAATAGTACCAACGTGAGTTGTCGTATTGTATTTTTTGGTAAGTGCTTTATTTAGCGTTGTATGACAGAGAAAAAGAAAAGTCCACGGCTTAGCGCAGTGATGCGCGATTTCAATCTAGGTCTTTCTACGTTGGTCGCTTTCCTAGGAAAGCATGGTATCCAGGTGGAAGAAGATTCTAATGTCAAAATTGACCCTGAGGCTTACGAGTTGATTTTGCAAGAGTATGGTACGCCTGAAAAAAAACAGGCTATCAGTGCGGCGAAAAAGAGTACAACAAGGACTTCGAAACTCCCAGACTCTGTGCCTACGAATCAAGGAGATCTCGCATCTCACAAGATGGAGGGAGATAAGAAATCAGCTACCGACACCGCCGAAGTCGCTGATCTGGAGAAACCAAAGCTCGATCTGAAGGTTAAGGGTAAGATTCTTTTAGATGAGAAGGAAAAGTCTCACGCAAACCAACAGAAAAAGGCTAATAACGAACCAGATAGCAAAATCGGAAAAAAGAGTTCTGTTCCCGAGCAGCAAACCGTCCAGCTAAAAACAGATTCTACCAACATTTTGCCTGAAAAAAAGAAAGAGAAGCCGAAGATTGAGAAGGTGTCTGAGCTTGCCGAGACAACTAAAGAGGAAGTACAGAAGCCAGTAATAGAAGAGACAAAAAGTACTTCAGCTTCCGAATTGAGTAAATCCGAGAGTTTAGAACACAAAGATGAGTCTGTGCTCCCAACAAGTGTCCCTGAAAAAGCAGTAGTAAAGTCTTCTAAGAGTGCAAAAGTTGAGCGTAAGGACGAATCTTCTAAAGCTCAGGCTAACCAAGAGGCAAAGTCGCAAGTAGAAAACGAGGAAATACAATCCAAATCAGGTGCGGAGAGTCTAGAAGCTGTAGCGAATAGACCGCAGCCAAGGGTAATTGGTAAAATAGAAATTACCGAACAGACCACAAAGCACGGAAAGCATAAGCAGTTTGAAGCAAAAACTGATGTGAAAAAGACGACAGAAGAAACGCCTAAGACAGAAAGTGAAAGTAAAGGAACACCAGCTGTCGCAGTAGAAACATCTACAGAGCAGAAAACACAAACAGAGTCGGAGGTTTACCGTACAAATGTTACAAAGTTGGCGGGGACAACGGTAGTCGGGAAAATAGATCTCGATTCGTTAGCTGATAAAACACGACGCAAGCCTGAAGCGAGTGCTACGCCAGGAGGAGCAATCCAGAAACGTAGAAGACGAAAAAAAGTTGGCAGTAGTGAAGATGTGCAGACGCAGAATGTCGGTCAGCAACAATTCCAACAAAGACAGCAGGGGCAACAGCAAAGAAATAATAACAATGCTTCGCAACGCGAGCAAGATCGTCGTAAAAAGAAGAATAATAAGAAGCAGCAACCTATACAGCGCCAAGAAATTACGCAAGATGTAGTAAATGAGCGTTTGAAGGAAACACGTGCGCGTCTTGCAGCACAAAGTCCCTTGTCTAAAAGTGTGAATTATAGAAAAGAAAAACGCAGTTTGCTGGAAGCTCGTCGTGAAGAAGAGAATTTGCGCAATGAGGAAGCTCGTAAGACCTTGCAAGTGAGCGAATTCGTCTCGGTAAACGAGCTCTCAGGAATGATGGATGTTCCTGTAAATGAGGTAATCGATGCTTGTTTGGGATTAGACCTCATGGTCTCTATCAATCAGCGTTTGGACGGAGAAGCTCTTGTGTTGGTTGCCGACGAGTTTGGCTTCAAAGTAGAGTTTGTAGGTCCTACACTCGAAGACGAGTTAAGCAACGAAGAAGACCGCCCAGAAGATTTGAAACCGCGTATTCCAATTTTCTCGGTTTTTGGACACGTCGATCATGGGAAAACTTCGCTTTGCAATAAAATTACCAATCGCGTAAAAAAGGAAGCTGGTGATATTACTCAGAGTATTACGGCAGATATTGTCACTCTTGCTTCGGGAGAGCAGATGGTACTTGTAGATACTCCTGGTCATGAAGCTTTTACAGCCATGCGTTCGCGCGGTGCTAAAATTGCAGATGTGGCTATAATTGTGATTTCAGCTGTCGAAGGTGTGCAACCTCAAACAGTAGAAGCCATGAACCATGCAGCAAGCAATGGTGTTCACATGGTTTTTGCTATCAATAAGATTGATGTGCCAGATGCAAATCCAAAACGAGTCCTTGACGAGCTTGCAAACATGAATTACCTCGTAGAGGAATATGGCGGTAAGTATCAAAGTCAAGAAATTTCGGCAAGACAAGGCATTAATATTGATAAGTTACTTGAAAAGGTCTTGTTGGAAGCTAGCCTAATGGAACTCAAGGCAAACCCAACACGACGGGCAGATGCTGTCGTGTTGGAGTCTTCTAAAGAAAAGGGACTCGGTAGTTGTGTTAATGTCATAGTACGAAACGGAACTTTGCATAAGGGCGATCGTATTGTTGCGGGGCAGTTTTACGGTCGTGTTCGTTCTTTGCACATTCCTGGCGATACGAACAAAAAAGGGGTAGATGCAGTTGGTCCTTCTATGCCTGCAATGGTCATTGGACTAAATGGAACTCCGCAAGCAGGCGACAATTTGTTGGTGGTTGAATCCGATAAAGAGGCGCGAGAAATGGCTACCAAAATCGGGAAGATCCGAAGAATGCAAGAAATGAGTTCGCGTAAGCCCATTTCCTTGGATGAGATCGGACGTCGTATAGCAATAGGTAATTTTAAGGAGTTAAATATAATTCTCAAAGCTGATGTCGATGGCTCTGTAGAAGCACTCTCCGACGCTCTGTTGAAACTATCTACAGATGAGATCCAAGTACAAATCATTTTTAAAGGAGTCGGACAAATTACAGAGACTGATATCTCATTGGCAGAATCCTCTAATGCTGTAATTGTAGGTTTCCAAGTACGCCCCAGTGTCGAGGCAAAAAGGCTTGCTGTCGAAAAGAATATAGATATTCACCTGTATTCCGTAATTTATGATGCAATAGAAGAAATCCGTCAAGCGATGGAGGGGATGTTGGCACCCGAAGTCAAGGAGGAAATTCTGGGAACTGCCGAGGTGAGGGAAACCTTCCATATCTCCAAAGTTGGTACAATTGCGGGATGTATGGTACGAGAGGGGAAAATCTTGCGCGGATCGAAAGTTCGTATCATCCGAGACGGTATCGTGGTATACACTAGTGAGTTACTTACCCTTAAACACTTTAAGGATGAAGCCAAGGAGGTTGTTGTTGGTCAAGAGTGCGGTATTAGTGTCAAGAACTACAACGATATTAAAGTCGGCGATTTGATTGAGGCTTACCGCGAGACAGAAGTGAAACGTACGCTATAGGATTGTTTACTCTAGGTTTTACCGATCTAAATATAAAAACATGAGTACGGAGGCGTTGCATGCGTTATCGCCATTAGATGGGCGCTATGAAGCAAAAACAGAGGAGTTACGAAAATATTTTTCAGAGTTTGCACTTATTCGATACCGTCTGATCGTTGAAATTGAGTATTTTATCGCTCTATGCGAGTTGCGATTGCCCGAGTTAACTTCTTTTCCCAAAGAAAGATTCGACGAGTTACGTACTCTCTATCTAGATTTTGATGATACACAAGCGCTTCTAATTAAAGGTATTGAAAAGCAAACGAACCACGATGTAAAATCGGTCGAATATTATATCCGCGACAAATTTGCTGAGCTAGGGCTTGAAGCTTTTGCCGAATTTGTACACTTTGGGTTGACGAGTCAAGATATCAATAATACTGCCTTCCCAAGTATGCTAAAAGATGCGATACATGCCGTCTATTATCCCGAGCTATTAGAGGTGATACAACGACTGGATGCACTCGTAAATGCATGGAGTGCAATCCCCATGTTAGCACGTACCCATGGGCAGCCAGCTTCACCTACCATCCTCGGAAAGGAAATCGGAGTCTATACCTCCCGCTTGCGAGTGCAGCTTGAACAACTCAGAAGTATACCAGCGCCTGCAAAGTTCGGAGGAGCAACAGGGAATTTTAATGCGCACCATGCTGCTTACCCAGCTATTGATTGGGAGAGTTTTGCAAACAAATTCGTCAATGAAAAGCTAGGACTCACGCGAAGTGAAGTTACTACTCAGATTGATAATTACGACAACTTGGCTGCAATCTTTGATGCCTTGCGCCGTATCAACACCATACTCATTGATTTTTGCCGCGATATGTGGTCTTATATTTCGATGGATTATTTCCGTCAGACTATTGTCGCAAATGAAGTAGGCTCTTCGGCTATGCCGCATAAAGTGAATCCCATAGATTTTGAGAACGCAGAAGGCAATTTAGGGATTGCCAATGCGCTATTCGAACATCTCGCTATGAAATTGCCTGTTAGCCGATTGCAACGCGATCTTACTGACAGTACGGTCATTCGTAATATCGGCGTACCACTTGGACACACTCTCATTGCTTTACTTTCAATAAAAAAAGGATTGAGCCGAGTGTCTTTACACCAAGAAGTATTGGAGCATGATCTTGAGACGCATTGGGAGGTTGTGGCGGAAGGTATCCAAGTGATATTACGACGTGAGGGCGTAGCAAGTGCATACGAATTGTTAAAAGAGCTCTCTAGGCGCGATATCAGACCTAATCGCGAAGCCGTAGAGAATTTCATTGCAAATTTGAATGTAAAAGCTTCGGTCAAAGAAGAGCTTAGAAAACTTACTCCGTTCACTTACACGGGGATTCTACCGCACATCTTGAAGCCTAAAGACAAGAAATGAAAGATTTGAAGCGTTTGTTGCGCTACTTGCTACCATTTAAGTGGCGAGCAGTGGCAAATATCGTCTTTAATGTGCTTGGAGCTTTTTTCTCGCTTTTCTCGCTTTCTTTATTGATCCCATTTCTCGGGGTCTTGTTCGGTACAATGCCGTTAGTTGAGGTAAAGCCTGAGTTACATCTGAACCTCGAGACGATTTCCAATATACTTTATTTTTATATCAGCGAAATAATCAGACTCTACGGGAAAGAAATTGCACTTTTTGTGGTCATTTTTTTCGTCGCGATTAACGCCCTGCTGAAGAACTTATTTACTTATTTGGCATCTTGGCATCTTGCCCCTATCCGGCTCGGTATTGTTCGCAATCTGCGCAATCAGTTATTCTATAAAATATTGCATCTCCCGCTCGGCTACTATACTGAAGAACGAAAGGGAGACATTATGAGTAAGATGGCAAACGATGTGGGGGAAATTGAATACTCCATTATGCGTTCCATGAGCATGTTCTTCAAAGAACCCATTGTTATAATTGTTCATTTTGTTGGCTTACTCCTAGTGAGCGTAAAGCTCACTTTTGTTGTGCTAGTCTTATTGCCATTGTCTGGTCTAATCATAGGGCGCAGTGGTC
>CAUVMY010000035.1:0-9181 GCA_963552845.1 uncultured Bacteroidia bacterium | reverse complement strand
TCTACAAGACGGGACTGAACCTCAACCTCAGAAATTTATGGTACACCTCCCAACGGGGCTAGTAGGGGGTACTTGTGATGTAAGCATAGAGGGCGGCATGAAATTACTCAGCGATACGGAAGTGCAAGAGGGAACACTACTAAATATCATTGCAACACCCACAAAGCTCTATAAGCTAGCAAAACTCGACGTACAGGGGGCAGAGCAACAGGTCGATAAGTACAAGGTGGTAGGGGAAGTGTTTATCACCGTTAGATTTGAGAAAGAGGAAACACCAGAGCCTCCAACACCGAATGCTATAGAAGAGACAGCATTGGCTACAGTTGTCATCGCTCCCAATCCCTTTGCCGATCAGTTACGAATAGTGAGTGAAGAATTGCAAGGGGGGTATGAGTTCTTAAATTCAAACGGTGTCGTTTGCCGCTCTGGTAGAATTGAGAACAAAAGTACGGTTATCAACACCAGTGTACTACCTACAGGACTCTATCTCCTACGCATAATTAGCAACAATGGAGCAACTCAAGTGTTCCGCGTAGTAAAACAATAATTCTCTGTCATGTCGCGTCACGCTAGGGCATGACGCAAATCAAAATTAAGCATAACAGACGCTCCATAAAAATGCCCCAGAAGTTTTTGTTCAACTTTTGGGGTGCAATTCATTTCGGACAATGTCCGTTTTTTAATTGCACGCCTATTTTCGTCTCTTGTCACGACTTACAGAGCACCTTCAGTACTACCTCTCTTTGCGAAACTCATAAATGGAGTACGCAGATGGTGCTTTTTCCTACCTTTGTTATAGCGAAATAAGGAGTTTGATAGACTATGCGAGAGTTAAACATTTATAATACCCTGTCCCGTAAAAAGGAAGTTTTTATCCCCCTACACCTTCCACACGTAGGAATGTACGTTTGTGGTCCTACAGTCTATGGCGATCCTCACCTTGGACATGCTCGATCGGCTATTACGTTTGATGTCCTTTTCCGCTTACTACAAAACCTCGGTTATAAGGTTCGTTACGTACGGAATATCACCGATGTGGGACACCTCCAACATGATGCAGACGAGGGCGACGACAAAATTGCTGCACGCGCACAACTGGAACAACTCGAACCCATGGAGATCGCTCAAAAATATACTGAGCGCTATCATGACATGATGCGAGAACTCAACGTGCTACCACCAAGTATTGAGCCAAGAGCCTCAGGACATATCATCGAACAAATAACACTGATAGAACAAATACTGACCGCAGGCTACGCCTACGTGAATGATGGAAATGTATACTTCGACATTGAACGCTACGAGCAAGACCATCACTACGGTGTCCTCTCTGGGCGTTTAGTAGAAGATCTGCAAGCAAATACCCGTGTACTAGATGGGCAGGAGAGTAAGAAGAACCCATTGGACTTCGCTTTATGGAAAAAGGCGAGTCCTGAACATATAATGCGTTGGCCTTCCCCGTGGAGTGAGGGTTTCCCTGGCTGGCATCTCGAATGCTCTGCAATGGGAATGAAATACTTGGGCGAAGAGTTCGATATTCACGGCGGCGGGATGGATCTCCTCTTCCCACACCACGAATGCGAGATTGCACAATGCGTGGCGGCCAAAGGGAAGCCCACTGTGCGCTACTGGATGCACAACAACATGGTTACACGCAACGGACAAAAGATGGGCAAGTCGTTGGGCAATTTTATCACCCTACAAGAACTCTTTACAGGAGAACACGAATCGCTCGATCAGGCATACGCCCCCATGACTGTACGTTTCTTCATTCTTCAAGCGCATTATCGTTCAACGCTAGATTTCAGCAACGAGGCTTTACAGGCAGCAGCCAAAGGATTAGAACGTTTGCAGAATGCGTGGCAGCTTTTAGAACACCTGAAGCCAAGTGCCAATAGCAGTTTCTCAGCAGAAGTATACGAAAACAAATGCTGGGAAGCGCTCTGCAATGACCTAAATACGCCTATAGCCTTGGCTGTTCTATTCGAAGTTGCGCACGAAATTGAGGCAACTACGCGCGGCGCACAACAAATCAGCGCTGAGGATATAAAACGTCTACAGCTCCTGTTTGATACCGTATTGGGCGACGTTCTTGGACTACGGAAAACAACGCACACTGCCTCCAACTCTGAGGCATTAGAAGTCGCTATGCGCCTCCTTCTTGAGTATCGTGCTGAAGCAAAGGCTCGCAAAGACTTTGCAACCTCCGACCGCATACGCGATGCCTTAAAAGAGGCAGGCATCGAAGTACAAGATGGTAAAGAGGGCGCTACGTGGAAACTTGCTTAAAACAAATGTTCTCCGCATTTTGTATGCTTCATGTAAATGCGTCTACCCGTCCACAACCTCAGTTATGACAATTAATACGCGTCGCCTCAATAATTAGTGCTCATCTTGTCATCATACCCGTGATGACGCGTTTTCCTGTACTTCATGAAATTCCATTCTTTTCTTCTTCTACTATTCATTCTAACAACCTCCGTTGCTCTGGGGCGCGAGAAAAGTACTCGGCTAACCCTAACTGTACATCAAGCAACACCACAACCCGTAATGCTCTCTTTTCTGGTCGGAGGCTTAGAGACTGAAACGATCAAAAGTGAAATTGATAAATATGGTCGTTACGTGTTCGATTTCCGTTACCGCCCCGGATTTTACCGTCTCATCTATGGCGAAAGGGAATGGAGTCTTACTTTTCCACTCTTTACGCCTGAAGCGGAGTTGGACAATCTTACAATTAGTACAAGCGGCATCGCGCCACTTGAAAATGCTGTAGCCACGGGAGCTCCTGAGTTGGAACTTTACCTCAACGCGCGGCGTGCACGCGAAACTTACCAAGAAGCGCTGTGGGGACTAGAGGCTCTTACACGGGCAGGCTTGAACCAAAAGCAACTAGACGAACTCCGAGAAGAGAATGAGAAACACTACCAACAACGCATAAACACACTCGCACAGCGCGCTGACTCGCTACAAAGTATGGTGATGCAGCAAATTATGCGACTCTTTATTCGTCCACAAGACAGTGCAACCTCCCATTGGTGGGATGCTACATTACTCACCACCCCCATGGTAGCCACTGCGCCTGAATTCGACGGCTATCTGCGAGCATTCTTACAAACCCACTATTCCGACTCGCTTTCCTATTGGCAGCAGGTGCAAGCCTACGCCAATGCAATACATCATCTGACACAAGTACCGAGCGAACCGCTAAATGCGCTTATACTGCGTAATACGCTAGATTTTATAATGCAAGGCGGCGCTTACGAAGTACTATTAGATACTATTGCTAAATATTACTCGAATATTAAAGAACGCCCCATCTATACAAAGAATACGGATAGGAAAACAGAACGACTGGTAAAACTGCGCGGCACACGGCTGGATGATAATCGTTCATTTATCATATCCAAAGAGGCGGACTACACATTGCTCATTGTTTGGTCGGTTTGGTGTGCGCACTGTCAAGAGCTATTACCGAAGCTAGCTGAGGTGTGCGAAAATCTACCGAATAAACTAATTGCGATACGTGCCATCTGTATAGACAAAGACTCACCTACAGTGCGTAATTTCATAGGCGCACGAATATGGCCTTGGGAGAATATCCTTGAACCCGACGATGGCGAGTCAGACATTCTCGCCTACCTACAAGCAGATGGTACGCCCGAGTTATTCTTGCTAGACAAGAAGGGAACTCTTATCTCTCGCCCAGAGGATGCGAAACGCCTAGAATGCGAGCTCCTTTGGCTACAAATAGCCACTTGCTTACAAGGTAAATTGTACTAGACTTCGTTTTTCCTCAAGTACGTTGCTGGAAAGAACAATACATGAATGAGAATCTGTTAACAGAAGAAGTCGTAGCTTAGCACAGGCGAGAGGGGCATTGGGAGGAGATGCGCACTGCCCCAATCTTAAAACTATTAGTAAAATACTTTTTGCCTGCTCTAGTGGGTGTTATTGTCTCCGCTCTTTACAACATCGTTGACCGCGTCTTCTTAGGTCAGGTAGATCCGCTTGCTCTTGCCGCTTTAAGCGCCATTTTCCCCGTTGTATTGGTACGCGTAGCACTTGGGATGTTAATCGGCATTGGGGGCTCTGTACGCGTTTCTATCGCACTAGGGAAAGGAGATTTTAAGGGAGCAGAACGTATCATTGGACACTCGTTCGTTCTTATGCTCATCGTCGGGATTATTTTCGCTAGCATAGGCTTTCTTATTATCGAACCTTTACTCCAGTTCTTTGGAGTTACAACACTCACGCATCAGTATGCAAAAGAATATCTTGAGATAAACCTCCTAGGCTCTATCTTCTCCGTCGTTGGCTACTCTATGAACAATTTTATCCGTGCCGAGGGGAGTGCCAAGATTGCTATGTATAGTATGCTAATCAGTGCCGTTACTAATGTGGTGCTCGATCCTCTCCTTATTTTTGTCTTTGGTTGGGGCGTACCTGGAGCAGCATGGGCTACATTTATTGCACAAGGCGTACTGGCCTTTTGGGTTATTGCTTATTTCTGCCGTAAGAAATCTACACTCAAGCTACATTGGGCAAATTTGCGTTTTTCGTTGCGCGATACTCTTTCCATCTTTGCCATTGGCTTCTCGCCATTCATTATCCAGCTTGCTGCCAGCCTTGTACAAAGCGTTTTCAACAAACAACTACTCACCTACGGTGATGATTACGATATGAGCGTCCTAGGCGTTATCAACTCGGTATCGATGCTCCTGATGATGTCAATTGTAGCACTTAATCAAGCCGCTCAGCCCATATATGGGTACTGCGTAGGTGCAAAACACTACCAGCGCCTACGCTCTGCGTATTTGTACAGCCTTATGGCTGGAACATGTATTGCCCTTATTGGTTTCATACTTGTGGAACTTTTCCCGAGTCCAATCATTCAATTCTTTGAAAAGACAGTTGGTGAACTGCAAGCGCACGGCATACCTGCTATGCGAGTCTACTTTCTCGCAATGCCCTTGGTGGGTATACAAATCATCTCGATTGGCTACTTCCAGTCTATCGGCAATGCTGTTACGTCCGCCATTCTAACAGTAATACGCCAAATTGTACTACTCGTCTCTATGCTTTTCTTACTTCCCTATTTTTGGGGGCTCGACGGTATTTGGCGCGCTACTCCTGTTTCAGATTTTCTGTCGGCTCTCATCTTTGTCGTAGTAATTGTACACGAAATCCGCAGACTCAATAAGCTACTAAAGACTTGATGCAACGATGTTGCTTTCAGAACTTTATAAACGCGCTGAGACTTTAGAAGCGCTAAGCCTAACAGAGGCACTACTGCTGTGGAATACTGCTCCCTTAGACGAACTTATGGCTGTAGCGCACCGCGTGCGTATGTTGCACATCCCCGAGCAACGTGTTACATGGCAAATCGATAGAAACATCAATATCACCAATGCTTGTGCAGCAGGCTGCTTATTTTGTGGCTTTCATGCTGGCGCAGGCAATTTACCTCTCTTTACGACAACACAAGACGAATACCGTGAGAAAATCAAAGAACTACTCGAAAAGGGAGGAGACCAAATACTCTTACAGGGAGGACTAGATCCGCGCATGACACTCGAGGACTACGAAATGCTATTTCGTTGGCTAAAACAAGAGTTCCCCGCTGTAAAATTGCATGCACTTGGACCACCCGAGATTGTTTTTATTGCACATCAAGCACACTGTAGCACACAAGAGGTACTCAAGCGCCTTATTGCCGCTGGGCTAGATTCGTTACCAGGCGCGGGGGCTGAAATACTAAACGAGCGTGTTCGGAAGAAAATCTCCCCTCGCAAAGCAACTGCTGCACAATGGGTGGCTGTGATGCGCGAGGCTCAAAGTATGGGATTGCTTACTTCGGCAACTATGATGTACGGACACATAGAGACCATAGAAGAACGCATCGAGCACCTCCTTCTTCTGCGCAATCTTCAAGTCGAAAGTCTACAAAACGGATGGCGCGTCTTTTTAGCTTTCATTGCTTGGCCCTATCAGGTCAATGGTACACGACTAGCCAAAATGATAGAGTACAAACCTGTTACGGGGACAGAACACCTACGTCTCACAGCCTTAGCACGCCTCCTTCTTACCAATATTCCGCATATACAAGCCTCGTGGCTCACTGTGGGGCACGAAATCGCCTCTCTCTCTCTGTGGGGGGGGGCTGATGACATGGGCTCTATTATGATAGAAGAGAACGTAGTCTCTGCCACTGGTACAGAGTACAAAATGGATGCAGAGGGCATGATGTCTCTCATCCGCAGCGCAGGCTTTGAACCCGTACGACGTAACCAAGCCTACGAACACGTCTGAGATACCAAAAAACGATAGAACTAAATACCGTCTCTAACTACCCGTTTCGGATATTCTGGAAAATCTGTTCCCAAATAGATAACACCAGTATCGGTAGTCTGAAATACAACAATCCCCATACCGTTGGTCACAGCAAAATAGGGAGCCTTCAATATGCTATTGTAGGTAGCCACCTGCCAGATCGTATCCTGACCAATAGAAATATGAGCCGCTTTACATTCAATAAGTAAGAAAGGCTTTGTATCGCGCCCATACACGACAATATCAGCACGCTGCGGCTGCCCATTCACTAATACTCGTTCTTCTACATGAATAAGAAGACGCGGATAGAACTTCTGGTAAACCAGATAATGTAGAATATGCTGACGTACCCACTCTTCAGGCGTAAATGCCACCCATAACATACGACACTCGTCGTATATAGAAAAGCCTCCTCGCTCTTTACGTATTTGAAACTGGCAAGGAGGCAATACTAACCGCGGATAATCTGGAATGCTCACGCCAAGGAACGAATAAGCGTATCTTCTCGATCAGGACCAAGTGAAATTATGACTATTGGTACACCTGTCTCTTGCTCAATATAGTTCATGAATTCCTTAAGCGCCGCAGGCAGTTCCTCATACGTTTTGCAAATGCTTATATCCTCCTGCCAGCCCTTAAAATCACGGTATACAAGCCCTACCTCTTGCTCGGCTGCAAAAGGTACGTGGTCGCTCACCACGCCATCTACAGTGTAACTTGTACATACACGGATGGTTTCAAAATTGGAAAGCACATCCGCTTTGGTCATGATAAGATGCGTGACGCCATTGAGCATTATAGCATATTTGAGCGCCACCATATCGAGCCAGCCACAGCGTCGCGGACGTCCTGTTGTAGCACCGAATTCTTGCCCTTGTACGCGCATTTTTTCGCCCAAAGCGTCGTGTAGTTCGGTTGGGAAGGGACCTGCGCCCACACGGGTACAGTATGCCTTGAAAATGCCATAAACGCGCCCAATGCGACGCGGAGCTACTCCCATTCCAGTGCAAGCCCCTGCACAAATGGTATTAGAAGAAGTTACGAAAGGATATGAGCCAAAATCTATATCGAGCATTGACCCCTGAGCTCCTTCGGCTAAGAGATCTATCCCTTGTGCGAGGTATTTGTTAACAAGGTACTCAGAATCAATGAACTCATACTGTTTGAGTACCTCTATAGCTTCAAACCAACTTTTTTCGGCTTCTGCAAGGGCAGTAGTATCTACTTCATTCCCCATTATGCAGAGATGATGTGCCTTGAGCGCTTCATATTTTTGTTTGAAATTGGATAGGTTCACATCGCCGATACGGAGACCGTTACGGGCAATCTTGTCGGTATATGTTGGGCCAATTCCTTTTAGGGTAGATCCTATCTTTTGGTTGCCCTTCTGCTTTTCGTAAAAGGCATCTAACAATTTGTGGGTAGGGAGTATGAGATGTGCACGGCGCGACAATTTTAGTTGGGAGCGTAGATCTACACCTGTACTCTGCAACTGTAGCACCTCCTGCTGGAACGAAACAGGGTCTACCACTACCCCGCTGGCTACTATATTGTGCACCGATTTGCGGAAAATCCCACTTGGGATTGTATGCAATACAAACTTTTCTTTTCCAAAAACCAAAGAATGCCCAGCATTAGGACCTCCTTGGAAGCGCGCAATCACATTGTATTGTTTTGCCAATACATCGACGACTTTACCTTTTCCTTCGTCGCCCCACTGCAACCCCAGCAACACGTCTACTCTCCCCGCGTGCCCTTCATTCGATTCTCGCATACACACACACTTTTCGTGCACGCCACACCTTCGGTGGCGCACACACCGTTTTATTTTGGTACTAAATTAGGTATTGTTTACGATTTTGCGCGATGCACGGAACAAACAGTTTAGCTACGTAGTTCCTTCAAACAGTCTTCGCAAATTCCGTAAAAATAGAGCGTGTGATGCGCGACCTTGAATTTAAGCTGTTCGGCCACCGAGTCTTGTATCTCTTGGATACGAGGGTCGCAGAATTCAATGAGTTTTCCGCACTGTGTACAGATCAGGTGGTCGTGCTGCTTGCATTCGTATGCGCGCTCGAAGTGCGCCATATTTTTACCGAATTGATGCTTGATAACCAAGCCACAATCGAGTAGCAGTTCTATGGTGTTGTAGAGCGTTGCACGGCTTACTTGGTAGTTCTTGTTTTTCATAAAGATATAGAGGGTTTCTATATCGAAATGTCCTTCGCGAGAATAGATCTCGTCTAGTATTGCGAAACGTTCTGGTGTTTTCCGATGCCCTTTCTGAACTAGGTACTGCGTAAACAAATTCCTAACGGTCTCTTTTGTATTTGCACTTGCAGAACTGCCAGCGTTAGCCTCATGACGTTGTTCCATTACGCGCTATGTATTAAAGTTTCGTGTAGCAAAGATAATAAACTACCGTAATTTATATCTATTCTTTTTACCTATAAACTTAGTAGCGGTAGCTTTGGTTCAATGACGCAGGGTTTGGATAGGCACTAGAAACGCGGAAAAAATTGCCAGATAGGCTAGAACCATCTCAAAGGCATCTCGTGAAGGAGCAAATTACGGTAAGGCCGCATAATGGGAGGAGAGATTCAATCGGGATCTACGCCACAACTCGAAAGTTTGTTATATCTTTGCGCTGTTGAAAAAGTTCGGGGTGTAGCTCAGTCCGGTTAGAGTATACGTCTGGGGGGCGTAGGGTCGCTAGTTCGAATCTAGTCACCCCGACAAGAGGTGCGGTAGGGAGGTTCTCTACCGTTTTTTTTTGCCTACAGAATGAGAAACGAGGGAGTTAAGAGTTAAGAGTTAAGAGTTAAGAGTTAAGAGTTAAGAGTTAAGAGTT